>JAHZJB010000130.1 GCA_022601135.1 Actinomycetes bacterium
AAGTTACGGCGGTACATAGCGACAGGGAAACGCCCGGACCCATCCCGAACCCGGAAGCTAAGCCTGCCAGCGCCGATGATACTACCCACCCGGGTGGAAAAGTAGGACACCGCCGAACACAAATTGGAATCGCCCCCCACAATTGCGTGGGGGGCGATTCTCTTTTTATTTTCCTTTGTAGTATTTTCCTTTGTAGTATTGGTGTCGCGCAGCGTGTCAGTATGAATTCCGTCCCCGTGTCAGTGGGCCATGCCTGGTGCCCTCCAGGCCTTCTCCTCAGGCGAACCGGGCTCAGGCAGAAGCTTGCCGCCCTCCATCGTGTAGCTGGCCCGGATGTCGTCGATGGTGACGATCACCTCGGTTTCGTCAACGCCGGCGTGGCTCGCCAAGGCCCGGCTCAGACCGTGGCGAATGTCGTGCTTCTGACTGTCATTGCGGCCGTGGCGGATTGTGCCGAATACGAGGGCAGCGGCGCCCTCCTTGAGTTCGCCGTGGTGGTCTTCGGCGTAGAGGACGTGGACGAAGGACGGTGGCGCCCCGGTGATGGCGCAGTGGACATCGGTGACCTGTCGGCTGAATGCTTGACGCTGCTCGTCGGTCAGCAGGCCTGTGCGAGTGAGGACTCGGTATAGCGGCATGGTGGCGTCTCCTATTAGACAGTGGCCGGTTCGGTTTCGGCGATGGCGACGACGACCTCGTGATCGGTGCAGCCGGTCGTATCGGTCCACAGGCGACAGATCGCGCGCATGAACTGCTCTCGTTCGGCCAGCGTCGTCGTGCGACTGAGCACGCACCCGACGATCGAGGACGTGCTCTGCCGGCCGGCGGTGAACATTTCGCCGGGCGAGACAACCTGCCAGGAAACCGTCGTGGGCTCAGCCTCGAACTGCTCGGAATAAACCGTGCGTAGGCTGGATTCGAGGCGGTCGGTGGCCAGGTGGGCGGCTTGGTCGCGCTGGATGATGCACATGAAGTGGGCCATCGATGTCCCTTCTGCTGGTGACCGTTGGGTGGGGGGCGAGTGCGCTCAGCGGGGCGCTGCCCTTATTGCGGCGGGCGAGGCGGGGGTGGCTGGTTCTTTGTTGACGTCGGCCAGGAGATCTGTGAGCAGGCCGAGGGTGGCCAGCTGCTCGGCGAGGGTGTCGCCCGCCGGTGCGACGCGCAGGGTGCCGATGCCGCGGTCGCGGTACTCACGCAGCCGGCGCCGGATCTCGTCGGGTGGACCGATGAGGTTGGTGCGCAGCCCGATCTGGATCGGTACCCGGGCGGCGGCGGCCTGGTGGTCACCGGCGAGCCAGAGCCGCTGCACTGCGGTGACGTCGTCGCCCCAGCCCTGTCGGGCGAAAGCGTTGTTGTAGAAGTTCGTGGCGGCCGAACCCATGGCGCCGAACGTGAAAGCGTACCCGGCGGCGTGGCGTCGGCCCGCCCCCTCGACGTCCTCGGTGATCTCGACGCCGACTGAGACGGTGAGATCGATGTCGTCCAGCGTCCGCCCGACGGACTCGGCGCCCGCGCGAATCTCGTCGAAGAAAACCTCGCAGGTCTCGCAGAAGAACGAATTACCGATCCAACCGTCCGCGAGGGCTCCGGTCAGCTGCAGGTTCTTCGGCCCCAGTGCCGCAACGTAAATCGGTATCTGCACCGGTGGTGCCATCGAGCGGATGGTCTTCCCGTCGCCCCCGGGCAACGGTAGATGGTAGACCGCACCGGCGTATTCGAGACGTTCGCCGGCGGCCACCTTGCGGACGATGTCGATCGTCTCGCGCGTGCGGGTGACCGGCTTGTCGAACGCCACGCCGTGCCAACCCTGCATCACCCGCGGTCCGCTGGTTCCGACTCCGAGTACGAACCGGTTGCCGGAGAGGTGTTGCAGCGTCATCGCCGACATTGCGAGCATGGCCGGGGTCCGGGCCCCCAGCTGGGCGATCGCAGTCGCGAGCCGAATCCGCTGAGTGACCGCGGCGGCGGCTGCCAGCGGGGTAAGGGCATCAAATCCCCACGCCTCGGCCACCCACGCCGAATCGACCCCGAGGCGCTCCGCCTCGATGACGTAGTCCAGGCCCTCGCGGTCGACGGGTTGTGCCCACACCCCCAACTTCACACTCACGACGCCTCTCGGTCCAGTTGACTTTGCAAAGTATCGTAGTGCAACTTAGTTGGCAATAACTACTTAGTTGGTTAGGATCGGTCCTGTGAAGGTCGACGACATCGATTCACAGCCCTGCCCGGTGGCCAAAGCCCTCTCGCAGATCGGCGATGCGTGGAGCATGCTGATCCTGCGGGAGGCGTTCTACGGCCGGCAACGATTCTCCGATTTTGTAACGCACACCGGCGCGCAGAAGACCGTGGTTTCGGCCCGGCTCAAGCGCCTCGTCGAGTGCGGCGTGCTGAGCCGAGTCGTCTACAGCGAATATCCGACGCGCCACAACTACACCCTCACCGCGAAGGGACGCGCCCTCGCCCCGGTGCTATATGTGCTGTCGGAGTGGGGCGAGACCTGGGCATCCGATGCCGAACAGCCCACGATCACGCTGACGCACAACGCATGCGGGCACCAACTCGGCGCGACGGTGGTCTGCGGCACCTGCGGCGAGCCGCTTGATGCCCGCAACGTCACCCCGACAGTCGGGCCGGGCTACCCCAACGAGCTGCCTGACCCCTTTGCGCGTTCAGGAGTCGACGACTGATGAACCACGCATGTGATTTCGGGCGGCCACGATGACGATCGGCGGCGACGCTCTGGACCCGGTGGCGGTGGACTACGTGCTCACCACGACGCGGTCAGTCCGCAAGCGACTCGACCTCGAACGACCGGTCTACCCGCAGCTCATCCTCGATTGCATCGATGTTGCCGAGCAGGCCCCCACCGGGGGCAACCAAGCCAGCCGGCGGTGGATCGTCATCGACGACCCGCGGCGCAAGAAGCAACTCGCCGACCTCTACCGCGACGCGGCCGCCGACTTCATCTTGGGCGCGCGCGACCAGCTCGCCGGCACCGATCACCCCCAGGCAAAGGTGATGGAGTCAGCCGCCTACCTCCTTGACCATCTCGCCGAGGTGCCGGCGATCGTGATCCCCACGATCATCGGGCGCCACGACAACAGCGGCCGCCCCGGGTTGTTCGACTCGGTCATCCAAGCGGCCTGGAGTTTCTGCCTGGCGCTGCGTGCCCGGGGGTTGGGGACCGCGTGGGTCACTGCGGTCTTTGCGCGGGAAAGGGAACTGAAAGAGGTTCTCGGCATCCCCGACGACATGACCGAAGTCGTGATGCTGCCCGTTGCCCACACCATCGGCACGGACTTCAAGCATGCGGCGCGGCGCCCAGCGCGCGAGATCACCTATTTCAACACCTACGGCCACACCTTCGAGCGCGGCCCGACCCAGCCGGCCACCTTCGCCGACGGAGCGGGGGGCCACGTCGAGATCGATGTCAACGCGGCTGCCGAAGAACTCTGGCCCCTCGTCACCGACATCGGCTTCGGCGCCGAATACTCCGAGGAGTTCCTCGGGGCCGAATGGGTGAACGCCACAGGTCCGCAACTCGGGGCCCGATTCATCGGACGCAACCAACACCCGGCGATCGGCGAATGGGAGGTCGAGTGCTTCGTCGACGCATTCGAGCCGAACCGGCTATTCGGCTGGTGTACGGGAGATCCCGACAACCCCGGCGCCCGATGGCGCTTTGAACTCGAGCCGATCGCCGGCGGAACGCGGCTGCGTCATGCGATGACGATCGGCCCTGGCCCCTCCGGACTCACCCCCGCAATCGAATCGATGCCGGCCAAGCAACAGAAAATCCTGCACCGGCGCATCGCCGAGCACCGGCCCAACATGGAGCGCATCATCAAGGCCATGAAGACATGCGCCGAGACCGATACGCGACCCGCATCGGGCTGAAGTCGTTAGCGTGGCGGTGCTGAGTTCGTTTGCTTCGCAACGGCTGGAATCGATATTCCACCCGATTGCCCGGCTGAGTCGAAGAGCCGCTTTGGCCGTATCCTTTGCATGCTGCAAGACATGCATCACGAACAAGCAGGAAGGGTCTACGTGCCGCAGGATACCCAGGGCGGCCGCGGCGATCGACGTCCGCGGCAAACCCCGACCGCAGGCCGACAGCGTCAAGGTCGTGATCAGCGGCCGGCGTCACGCACGTCCGGGCCGCAGGGCGTCCGTCGCCAACAGCCAAAGCCGGACATTGGCGAACGACACGAGGCCGGCCCGCCGATACCTGCCGACATCGAAGCCAAGCAACTCGCGCCCGAAATTCGAGGCGAGCTCACGACTCTCGACCGCAGTACCGCCGATGTCGTCGCCCGCCACCTGGTGGCCGCCGGCGAGGTCCTCGCCGACGACCCCGAAGCAGCCTTGGCGCATGCCCGCGCCGCCCGCGCCCGGGCCGGCCGGATCGCGGCGGTGCGCGAGGCGGTCGGGATCGCGGCCTACCACTGCGGCGACTGGGCTCAGGCACTTGCCGAGTTGCGCGCGGCGCGCAGAATGGGCAGCCGCTCACCACTGCTGGCGTTGATCGCAGACTGTGAACGTGGGATCGGCCGCCCCGAGCGCGCGATCGAGCTTGCCCGCAGCCCGGAGGCCGGACAACTCAGTGGAGACGAGGCAGACGAACTTCGCATCGTGGCCGCCGGGGCCCGATCGGACCTGGGGCAGCATGAACAGGCTCTCGCGGTTCTGTCCACACCTCGGCTGGACCCGACCAGGACCGGGCAGACGGCAGCCAGGCTTTTCTACGCTCACGCCGACACCCTGCTGGCCCTGGGTCGCGACCAGGACGCGCTGGAATGGTTCCTGCATGCCGCTCGAGCTGATGTCGACGGAGTCACCGACGTCGAAGCGCGAATCACAGAGCTGTCGTGATGTGAGTAGCCTTGCCCAGCAACACGATTGCCTGTTGCTTGATCTCGACGGCACAGTGTTTCGCGGACACCAGGAGACCCCCGGCGCGGTCGCCACGCTGGCTGCCGTCGATTGCCGAATCCTATTCGTCACCAACAACGCCTCCCGCGATGCCGGGCAGGTCGCCCAGCACCTGTGTGATCTCGGCTTCTCCGCCGGGCCTGCCGACGTCGTCACCAGCGCACAGAGCGCCGCGCGCCTGCTGGCCGAACAGTTGCCGCTCGCGGCAAAGGTTCTCATCGTCGGCACCGACGCTCTGGCCGCCGAGGTCAGCAGCGTCGGCCTGACGCCGGTTCGGCAGATGTCGGATGCGCCAGTCGCTGTGGTGCAAGGGCATTCGCCGGAGACTGGCTGGCCCGACCTCGCCGAAGCGGCCCTGGCGATCAGGTCGGGAGCCTTGTGGGTTGCTGCCAACGTGGACAAGACGCTGCCGTCGGAACGGGGACTGCTGCCCGGCAACGGTTCGATGGTCGCCGCACTGCAAACCGCCACAGATTGCGATCCTCAAGTGGCCGGCAAGCCGTCACCGGTCCTGATGGCGGACGCCATGTCCCGCGGCGACTTTCACACTCCGCTGGTCGTCGGCGACCGCCTCGACACCGACATTGCCGGTGCGGCTGCCGCACAACTGCCCAGCCTGATGGTGCTGTGCGGAGTCAACACCGCCGCCGACGTGATCTGGGCTATCCCGTCCCAGCGGCCCACCTACCTCGCCGAGGATCTGCGCGCCCTCACCGCCAGCCCTGGCACGCTGCGTGTCGGACCGCATCCGGGCTGGCAGGTCGAGGTCGGCCCGGAGTCCGTGACGGCGCGCTACACCGGTGAAGACCCGGGTGACGCACTGGCTGTGGTTCGGGCGATCGCTGATGCGGTCTGGGGCCTCGACCCCGGCAACCGCCCCTCGGTGATCATGGCGGGTGACGATGTGACTCAACAGGCTCTGCGGCGTTGGTCGCTGCTGCCGGCTGCCCGAGGCGGGGGTGCGCTAGCGTAAACACCGATATGACCAACGACCCTGACGAGATTCGCGCCCAGATTGCCGAGCTTCTGGGCGAGCAGGCTGATGCGTCCGAATCCGACCTGGATGTCGTCGCGGCGCGCCTCGAGGAGGCGCACGGACTCCTGGTGCACGCGCTGGAATCGGTCGAGAAGGGCTGATCCGCGTGACGCGGCGCGCTCGTGTGGACGCCGAGCTGGTACGACGCGGCTTGGCTCGCTCGCGCAAGCAGGCTGCCGAGCTGATCGGCGCCGGACGCGTCAGTATCGACGGGATGCCTGCGGCAAAGCCCGCCACCGCCATCCCCATCGGCGCCAATCTGACCGTCGTCGACCTGGGTGAGCACCGCTTTGTGTCACGGGGGGCGCACAAGTTGATCGGCGCCCTCACCGCGTTCGGGGTCGCGGTGGCCGACCGGCGCTGCCTGGACGCGGGCGCCTCAACCGGTGGATTCACCGAGGTGCTGCTGGCCCGGGAAGCCCGCGAGGTGGTCGCCGTCGATGTCGGCTACGGGCAGCTCGCTTGGTCGCTACGCACTGACCCGAGGGTGACGGCCATGGAGCGAACCAATGTCCGCGGCCTTACCGCCCACGCGATCGGTGGTCCCGTGGACCTCGTCGTGGCCGATCTATCGTTTATTTCGCTGGGAACCGTCTTGCCCGCGCTGATCGCGTGCGCGGCGCCAGGCGCCGATATCGTGCCCATGGTGAAACCGCAGTTCGAAGTTGGGAAGGATCGGGTAGGCGCGGGCGGAGTCGTCTCGCGCCCGGCGTTGCGCGCCGAGGCGGTGCTTTCCGTGGCCCAACGGGCCGCTCACCTGGGTTGGCCCGCGGTCGCCGTCACAGCAAGCCCGTTGCCCGGCCCGGCCGGCAACGTCGAGTACTTCCTGCACCTGCATGCCGACACCGATCGCCCGCTGGAGGCCGGATCGCTCCAAGACGCGATTCGGCAGGCCGTCGCAGAGGGGCCCCAATGACACACGAACACGAACGCACCATCCTGCTCGTCGTCCATACCGGACGCGAGGCGGCAACGAAGGTCGCACGCCGGGTGGAGAAAGTACTGGGCGACAACGATATCGCCTTGCGGGTGCTCTCAGCCGAGGCTGTCGATCGAGGACCGCTTCACTTGGCGCCGGACGACATGCGCGCCATGGGGGTGGAGATCGAGGTGGTCGACGCAGACCCTCGGGCTGCCGACGGATGCGAGTTGGTGTTGGTACTCGGCGGTGACGGCACGTTCCTGCGTGCCGCCGATCTGGCGCGCGATGTCGAGATTCCGGTGCTCGGCGTCAATCTGGGCAGAATCGGCTTCCTGGCAGAGGCCGAAGCAGATTCCATCGACACCGTCCTCGAGCACGTCATCACGCGCGACTACGTGGTCGAGGAGCGGATGACGCTGGACGTGGCGGTCCGGGCAGGGGATCAACTCCTGGACCGCGGCTGGGCGCTCAACGAGGCCAGCCTGGAAAAGGGACCGCGATTGGGCGTTCTGGGCGTCCTCCTGGAAGTCGACGGAAGGCCCGTCTCGGCATTCGGTTGTGACGGCATGTTGGTGTCGACACCGACCGGATCGACGGCGTACGCGTTCTCCGCGGGTGGTCCGGTGCTGTGGCCGGATCTGGAAGCGATCCTGGTGGTTCCGAACAACGCCCATGCTCTGTTCGCCCGCCCGATGGTGACCAGCCCGGCAGCCTCGATCACCATCGAGATCGAGGCTGCCGGACACGATGCCCTGGTCTTCTGTGACGGACGCCGCGAGATGGTACTGCCCGCCGGTGGCCGGCTGGAGGTAACACGATCTGGCACACCGCTGAAGTGGGCGCGTCTGGACAGCGCGCCGTTCACGGATCGGCTGGTCCGCAAATTCCGGTTGCCGGTCACCGGGTGGCGCGGTCAATAGTGCTAGCCGAGGTTCGCATCGAGTCGCTGGGCGCCATCCGCGCTGCGACCGCCGAGTTCGACGGTGGGCTGACCGTGCTCACCGGCGAGACCGGCGCGGGAAAGACGATGGTCGTCACCGGTCTGCACCTGCTGGGCGGTGCCCGCGCCGACCCGGCCAAGGTGCGCTCGGGTGCCGATCGGGCTGTGGTCGAAGGTCGTTTCGTTACCGCGGCAGTTGGCGACAAGGCCGGCGCCCACATAGACGGTTTGCTGGATTCCTCGGGGGCCGAACGTGACGACGACGGCAGCGTCATCGCGGCCCGCTCGGTGAGTCGAGACGGCCCTTCACGGGCCTATCTCGGAGGCCGCAGCGTGCCGGCCAAATCACTGGGCGAATTCACCGGCGCACTGCTGACTCTGCACGGCCAGAACGATCAACTGCGGTTGATGCGCCCCGACCAGCAGCGCGCCGCCTTGGACCGCTACGCGGGAGTCACCCAGGCACTGGGCCGGTACCGCGCGGTTCGCGATGATTGGGTCGCCGCCCGCCGCGACCTCGATGTGCGTCGTCGCCGCGCCCGCGAGTTGACCCAGGAGGCCGACCGACTCCATTTCGCGCTGAACGAGATCAACGCCGTGGCACCGCACCCCGGCGAGGACGACGACCTGGTCAACGACATCCGGCGGATGTCCGAACTCGACGCGCTGCGCGAGGCGGTGCACACCGCTCGTTCGGCACTGTCCGGCGTGAGCGACGACGACGGCTCGGGCGACGGGTTCTCCGCCGCGAACGCGGTCGGCAGGGCGCGCTCGGCGTTGGAGGGCGCCGGCGACGCCACACTGGGAACCCTGGCTGGACAACTCGGTGAAGCTTTGGCGGTACTGACCGATGTCTCGGGTGAACTGGGCAGATTTCTCTCCGACCTCCCCAGTGATGCCGGTGCGTTGGAGACCAAGCTGGCGCGCCAGGCCGAGTTGCGAACGTTGACCCGCAAATACGCCGCAGACATCGACGGGGTGCTGGCTTGGGCGCGCGAGTCACAGGACCGGCTCGCTCAACTCGACGTTTCGGAAGAGACGCTGGCCGAATTGGAACGCCGCGTCGACACGCTGCACGCCACGCTCGTCGCCGCAGCGCAAGACCTCACCAAGGTTCGGGTCGACGCCGCCCACGCACTGTCGAAGGCCGTCACCGCCGAACTCGCCGGATTGGCGATGGCCGGTGCGGCGTTCACCATCACCGTCGGCCCGCTCGAGGTGCGCGCCGACGACAGCGCCCCGCTGACACTGCAGTCGGGTAAGGCCGTCCACGCCGGATACGACGGGGTGGACTCCATCGAGTTCGGCTTCACCGCCCACCGCGGCGCCGACATCCTGCCGCTGAACAAGAGCGCCTCAGGCGGTGAGCTCTCCCGGGTGATGCTGGCACTCGAGGTGGTGCTGGCCACGTCAGCCGAAGGCACAACGATGGTCTTCGATGAGGTCGATGCGGGCGTCGGCGGACGCGCCGCCGTCCAGATCGGCCGGCGGCTGGCGCGGCTGGCCCGTACCCATCAAGTCATCGTGGTTACCCACCTGCCGCAAGTCGCCGCCTATGCCGACGTACACCTGGTCGTGGAAGGTACAGACAGCGGCGGCGACTGCGCCAATGCCAGCGGTGTGCGTCGCCTCGATGACGAGAAACGGGTTGCCGAGTTGGCCCGAATGCTGGCCGGCCTGGGGGAGACCGACAGCGGGCGCGCACATGCCCGCGAGCTTCTCGATGCCGCCCGCGGTGACCGCGAGCAGTGCTGATGAGTCTGTGACAGAAGTGACAATAATTAACTAACGAGGCTAGTGTTACGGCGCGCCTCCGACGCTTAGCTGTCGATCCTGGACAGAATCGGCGCATGAAGATGTCAGCGCTGCTGTCCCGTAATGCCGGCTCACGGCCGGGCCTCACCGGCACCGCCCGGGTTGACCGCGACATCGATAGGCTGTTGCGACGCATCACGCCCGGAGACATCGTTGTCATCGACGCGCAGGATCTGGATCGGATCACCGCCGACGCGCTCGTCGAGGCCAACGTCGCGGGCGTCGTGAACGCCTCGTCGTCCATCTCGGGCCGCTACCCCAACCTGGGGCCCGAGGTCTTGGTCGCCCACGGCATCTTGTTGGTCGACGACACCGGCCCTGAGGTCTTCAAGAAGGTCAAGGACGGCGCCCGAATCCGGATCAACGACGGCGCCGTGTACTCCGGGGACCGCCGGCTGATCCTCGGCACCGAACGGACCGACGCCGAGATCCACGAGTTGATGCAGGAAGCCAAGGGCGGCCTGGTCGCGCATCTGGAAGCCTTCGCAGGTAACACCATCGAGTTCATCCGCAGCGAGAGCCCGCTGCTGATCGACGGGATCGGGATCCCCGATATCGACGTCGACATGAACCGCCGGCACGTGGTTGTGGTCGCCGAAGAGTCCCACGCCGCTGCCGACCTGAAGGCGTTGAAGCCCTTCATCAAGGAATACCAGCCGGTTCTCGTGGGGGTGGGTACCGGCGCCGATATCCTGCGCCAGGCCGGCTACCGTCCGGAGTTGATTGTCGGGGATCCGGACAAGATCAGCACCGAGGTACTGCGTTGCGGGGCTCAGGTGGTGCTGCCCGCCGATGCCGACGGGCACGCAGCCGGACTGGAACGCATTCAGGACCTCGGTGTGGGCGCGATGACCTTCCCGGCCGCCGGATCGGCAGCCGATCTCGCGCTGCTGCTGTGCGACCACCATGGCGCGTCGCTCATCGTGACGGTGGGCCACAGCGCCAGCATTGAGGAGTTCTTCGATCGCACGCGCCAGCGCAGCAACCCGTCGACGTTCCTGACCCGGCTCAAGGTCGGGGAGAAGCTCGTCGATGCCAAAGCTGTCGCCACGCTGTATCGCAGCCGGGTATCCGGCAGCGCAATCGCGTTGTTGGTCCTGGCAATGTTGATCGCGGTGATCGCCGCATTATGGGTGTCGCGTGCCGACGCCACGGTGCTGGCGTGGGTCGCCGAGTACTGGAGCCAGTTCACGACCTGGGTCCAAGGCTTGGTCTCGTAGCAGGCTATACAGAAGGTGATGTTGTGATCTCGCTTCGTTCACACGCCATTTCGCTGGCCGCCGTTTTCCTGGCACTCGCCATCGGCGTTGCGTTGGGCTCCGGCCTACTGTCCAACACGGTGATGTCCGGTCTGCGTGACGACAAGCACGAGATGCAGACCCAGATCGACTCACTGACCGAAGACAGGAATGCGCTCAACGAGAAGCTATCCGCTGCAAGCGATTTCGATGCGCAAATGGCTCCGCGCATTCTGCGCGACAGCCTGGCGGAGAAATCGGTGCTGTTGTTCCGCACCCCCGACGCGGCAGACGGTGACCTAGAGGCGCTGACCCGGGTGATAGAGCAGGCCGGCGGACGAGTGACCGGCACCGTGGCGTTGACCCAGGAATTCGTCGATGCGAACTCATCGGAGAAACTGCTGTCGGTGGTCAACTCGCCCATTGTGCCGGCCGGGGCACAGTTGAGCACCAACTCGGTGGATCAGGGCTCGCAGGCGGGCGACCTGTTGGGTATCGCCCTGCTGATCAACCGAGATGCCGCGACGACGTCGGTTGACGACGCCCAACGTGACACCGTGCTGGCTGCGCTGCGCGACACCGGGTTCGTGACCTACGACACCGAGCGTATGGGTGCTGCGAACACCGCGTTCGTGGTGACCGGGGGAGAACTCGCTGACGACGCCGGAAACCAGGGCGCGACCGTCGCTCGGTTTGCGTCCGGCCTGGCACCGCATGGTTCGGGCACGGTCCTCGTCGGTCGTGAGGGATCAGCGTCGGGAACTTCCGCCGTAGCCGTGAACAGGTCGGATGCCGCGATGAGCAGCCTTGTCACCACCGTCGATGACGTCGACCGCGAATCCGGCCGTATCACGTCAGTGCTTGCGTTGAGCGATCTAATCAACGGCGGTTCCCCGGGTCAATTCGGTACCGGCCCGGGTGCTACTGCGGTCACCGTTCCGCAGTAGCCACCACCGAGTCCCGCAGCGGCAGAGCCCCTACAGCGCCCCTACAGCGCGTCGGCCTCTTGATTCCCCAGCAGCTCGCTGGCGGCGAGGCCGATCAGTGATCGGGGGTCGTCGGCGTCGCGTACGTCGCTGTCGAGTTCCCAGAACATGACACCGCCCAGGCCCAGCGACTTGATGTAGTCGATCTTGTACTGCAGTGACTGCGGGTTCTCGTAGGTGATGAACGTTCCCCCGTTCGCGGTGCTGTAGATGTAGGGCACCTTGGCCTGGTCGTCCCAGTACACCTGGTAAAGGTCTGGTTGTTGGGCGACCAAATCCATGATGTGCCAGTAGTCGATGACGCCCGGTTCAAAGGTCCCCAGCCCGGCGCCGGTCGCCGAGTCGTAGAGACCGCCGTCGGCGGTGTTGGCCACCCCGGTCCAGCTACGCCCGTAGAGCGGACTGCCCAGCACGATTTTCGAGGGGTCGACCGACTGCAGGTAGAGGTTGACGGCATGGTCAACGTTGTAGAGCGCGTTGGCTGATCCGGGAGTGGCGTACATCCCGGCCTGATGACCGGTCTGGTTATCCCAAGCGCCAGCCAGGTCGTAGGACATCAGGTTGAACCAGTCGAGATGGGGCGCCATTCCGGCCAGGTCGAAGTTGGCGATCTTGTCGTAGCCCGCCGGGCCGGCGATGGTGAGCAGATACTCCTTGTCGTCGATGCCGTCGTTCTGTTCGAGCAGATCGAGCTGGCGACGGATCTCCTCGACGAGCAGCACGTAGTTGGCACCGTCCGCGGCGCGATAGGCGTTGTTGGGCAGGCCACCGGAGACCGGGTACTCCCAGTCCAGATCGATGCCGTCAAAGCCATAGGTGGTGATGAACTCCACCGCCGACTGGGCGAACTTCTCCCGCGATGCCTCGGTCAGGGCGATGTCGGAGAAGTTGTCCGACAGCGTCCATCCCCCGATCGCGATCAGCGTCTCCAGGTCCGGGTTCTGTTCTTTGAGCTTGGAGAGCTGGTTGAAGTTGCCCCGCAGCGGTTGGTCCCAGGTGTCTCCCGGGTAGGCCTTCTCCACCGCGGCAAAGGAATCGAACAGCACGACCTCGCCGTTGTCGTTGATATCGGCGAAGGCGTAGTTGATGTGGGTCAGCTTGTCGGCCGGGATGTCAGCGACGTGGTAATCGCGGCCGTAGATGCCCCATTCGGCGAAGTAGCCGACCACTCGGTATTCGTCCTGCCCGCTGCCGTTCGGGTTGGCATCGTCATTGCTGATCAGGCCGACTCCCTGGGAAGTGCCGAACTCTGCGCCGGTGATGTCGGACAGCACCAAGATCAGTGATTCGTTCGTCTCGTAGGTGGTGTCACCGAGCACCGCGACGCGGACCTCTTTGGCAGTCTCGCCCGCGGTGAACGTCAACACGCCTTGCGCGGCCTGATAATCCGATCCGGCGGTAGCAGTGAAGTCCTCGGTCCGGTAGTTGACCGTGACGACCTCGTCGGCCGGGGCGGACAGGCCGACGTTGAAGACCAGGTCGGTGCTTCCACTGTCGCCCTCCTGAACACCGGTGTTGGCAACCGACAACACCGGAGCCGCCGGCGTCGGATCACTCGGCACAGCGCCGACCAGCGCGAGGTTCGTCAAGGTGCCCCCCGCGGCAGTGAACCCGAACGACGTCGATGACCCCGCAGCGATATCGCTGTTCCAGTGAGCGCCTTTGACCACGTAGTGGTCATCGGTGTTGGAGACGATGGTGCCGCTCCAAATGGAGGAAATCGTGCCGGGGAAGTCGAACTCGACCTGCCAGTCCGACAACTCCGTCGCACCGGTGTTGTTGACGGTCACGTCACCGTTGAACCCCGAACCCCAATCGCTGGTTTTGGTGAACACCACACTGGCCGTACCCGGATCTGTCGGCCCGGGATCCGTCGGCCCCGGGTCTGTCGGCCCCGGGTCTGTCGGGCCGGGATCCACCGGCCCCGGATCGGTGGCGCTGTCGTCGTTGGTGATGGTCCCTGCGCCCACGGCGTCCGCGAGGGTGACGCCGGTGGGGTTGGACAGTGTCACCGAGAAGGTCTCGTCGGGTTCGACGAGGGTATCCGCCAGGACCGCGACCTCAATGGTCTGTGAGGTAACCCCGGGAGCAAAGGTGATCGCCCCGGAGGTGGCGACGAAGTCGCTGCCCGCGGTAGCGGTGCCGTTGGACGTCGCGTACTGCACGCTCACCGGCTCGGTGGACGCCGAAGCCAGGGAAACGGTGAACCGTGCCACCGCGTTTCCGCCGCCATCGGTGCTGTACTGGATGGGCTCCAAATAGACCATCTTGTTCTCGTTGACGGTGTTCCAGTCATCAGCCAGGATGCCCCCGGTGTCACCGGAATTGGGGTTCCAGGACCAATAGGTCCAACTGATGCCCTCGTCGCTGGCCGGGATGTCGACGGAACCGTTGTTGTCCAGGTCACCAGACATGTACGAGGTGATCGCCTCGAACCAGGGCTCATCCTTGGGATCGACGAGCTTGGTCCCGAACTCGCCGATCATGATCGGGGCGATGTCCTGCTCGTATATGTAGCCCCACATCTGCTCGTACTTATCGGGCAGATCGGCGGCAAAGCCCGCATCCTGGAACCACGGCTGCGCATACACCGAATTCGGATCGTCGTGCGGGGAGTACACCACCCGGTTGGGTACGTCCAACGTGATCGGCCGGTCCTGGACCCCCATCAGGTTTCCGCCCCACCAGTAGTTCTGCCCCTGGTAGGTCTCCACACCCTCAACGATGATCAACAGATCCGGGTTGACTGCCAGTACCGCGTTGCCGGCGCGCTCGGCAGCCCGCGCCCAGTCAGTGGCGCCGCCGCCGCCCCAGGTGCCGTTGTGCGGCTCGTTGGACAGATCGACACCGATCACCGTCGAGTTCCCCAGATAGCGGCTGGCCAGCATCTCCCAGTCAGCGACCCACGCGTCCTCGGTGTAGGCACCCTCGTACCACAAGCCACTCGAGTTAGGGCCATTGCCCGCGGCACTACGGTGCTGGTCAAGAATGATCCGCAGGTCCTTCTCACCGGCATACCTGATGACCTCGTCCATCACCTCCAGACGTGACATCCCCTGCAGTTCCGGGTTCTTGGCGTAGTCGATACCGGTGGGTGCCGCAGTCGAATGCAACATCTCGTTGGAGTACGGCAGCCGGATGGTGTTGAATCCCTCGGCGGCCATCTGATCGATCATCGATGTATAGCTACGCGACCACAGTCCGTGCGGGACCCCGTTAGAGGTCTCTCCACCAAACCAGTTCACCCCGGCCAGTTTCACCGTCTCGCCCTGCGAGTCGATGATCTGGTTCCCCGATGTGCTCAGATAGCCCGCTGCGATACCGCCCTCACCGGGATCACCCTCGGCAACAGAGGCATCCGAGATGCTCAAGGACGACAGCGGCGCCGGTACCGCCACATCATCGTTGGTGATCGTGCCGATCGCGGACCCATCGGCGATCGTGGCGCCGGCCGCATTGGCCAGCGACACAGTGAACGTCTCGTCCGACTCGACGGCGGTATCGCCGAACACCGCGATATTTACCAGTCGGGAGGTTACGCCGGGCGCGAACGTCACCGTTCCCGATCCCGCGGCATAGTCCGAACCGGCAGTCGCGGTGCCGTCGGTGGTGGAATATCCCACGGTCACCGAACTGGCCGAGGCTTCCGACAACGACACCGTCAGACCCAGATTCGACGAACCACTGTCACCTTCAGCCTTGACGGCGTCCCCGATCGAGACGCTCGGCAACGGCGGTGCCGGTACCGGTGTGCCCACAGCAACGCCATTGACCTTGATGTTGGTAACCGGAGATGCCGCTCCGCCCGGAGTCGCCTGATAGCCCAGCTCCACACTCTTGCCCGCCCCGACCGCACCGTTCCACGCCGCATTCTTCACCACGTAGTGACCGTCTGTGCTGCTGACGATGTCGGCGTTCCACATGTTGGTGATCTGCGCTGGCGTATCGAACTCCAGCGTCCAGCCGTCAATGGACTGGCCTGGGGTCAAGGTAATGCTCGCGACGTGACCCGACCCCCAGTCGCTGGTGACTGTGTGTACGACCGAAGCGGCACCGGAATCGGGTGCGGTGTCGTCGTTGGTGATGGTGCCGGTCGCTGAACCGTCGGCGATGGTGGCGCCGGCCGCATTGGACAGGGTGACGGTGACCGTCTCGTTCTGTTCGACGACGGAGTCACCGAGGACTCCGACGTTGACCAGCTGAGAGATCACCCCGGGCGCGAAGGTCAGCGTGCCCGACGTGGCGGTGTAGTCCGACCCGGCGGTGGCGGTGCCGTCGGAGGTGGAGTAGCCCACCGTCACCGGATCGGTCGAAGCCTCCGACAGCGACACCGTGAAGCCCAGATTAGAGGTCCCGCTATTCCCCTCGGCCCCAACGGCATCCCCGACCGACACACTCGGCAGCTGCGGTGCGATGACATCGTCGTTGGTGATGGTGCCGGTCGCTGAACCGTCGGCGATGGTGGCACCGGCCGCATTGGACAGGGTGACGGTGAATGTTTCATTCTGCTCGACGACGGAGTCACCGACGATGCCGACGCTTACCGCTTGGGAGGTCACCCCGGGCGCGAAAGTCACTGTGCCCGAAGTGGTGACGTAGTCCGAACCGGCGGTGGCGGTGCCGTCTGAGGTGGAGTAGCCCACCGTGACCGGATCGGTCGAAGCCTCCGACAGCGACACCGTGAAGCCGAGATCGGAGGTGCCGTTGTTGCCCTCGGCCGTGGCGGAATTCCCGATCGACACGCTGGGCAACTGCGGTTCGGACGGTGTCGAGTTATCGATGAGGGTCCGCCATTTGGCGACGGTGTTGGTGTCGAGGGCGACGATGTTGCCGATCTGCATGTCGTTCAGTCCGACACCGTCGAGTGTGTAGGTCTGGTTGTTGTTGACGATCTCGATCCGAGTGGAACCAGCCTGCTCGGTGACGTCGAAATTGGCGGGTTGGAACCAGCCGAAGTCCAGTTTGTCGGCGGCCGGATCGAAATCCAGCACCGTGTCGGTACCCCAATTCCAACTGATGACCGTGGTCGTGCCTCCTTCGACCGGGTCGCCCCCGCCCCCGGTGCCACCCCCACCGGGGTTGGAATCCAGGTCCATGTCATTGATGGTGCCGTAGTCGTTCCAGACGTTGCTGAAACTTCCTGCGGGAACGTCGATACCGGAGGCGTTCGGGGTGGCCTGCCCCAGACTGCCCGGGGTATCACGGCCCACCGACCACATCGAGACCATCCCCAACCCCTTGGCGATGGCGAAGTCCTCCAACGCCTGAGCATCATCGAGGGTGAACACCTCGGTGAGGACGTCGTTGACCCCGATCATCGGGGTGACACCGAGCTGATTCCAGCCGAACTGCTGACCGCGCGCAGCGAACAATGCCGTCAGCTGGGAATGGGTCGACTCGGCAGACTCGATCGCATACGCCCCCATCGTCTTGGCGTTAGGACCGCTTGTGGGTGCCGCAGACTCGCCGTAATCCATGGCCATCACATTGACCCCGTCGAGCGTCACGCCCGCCGCCAGCGCCGAATCCACCACAGCGAGTCCGTCGTGGGTCAGACCACTGGGCAACACCGGCAGCGTGTACCACACCTCCAAGTCTGGTCGAGCCTGCTGCAACAACGCGATCGCCTCGCTGCGCAACGCAATGGACTCCGGCTCGGCAGCCGCAGCACCCTCGATATCGAAATCGATCCGGTTTAACGAATAGAAATCGGCCACCGCGGCATAGCTCGTGGCCAACGCCTCTGCGCCCAGCCCGCGCTGGACGTGCGACTGCGCCAACGTCGTGCCGTTCGCACCACCCAGGGAGATCATCACGTCGCCGCCGGCTGCCTTGAACGCCGCAATCGAGTCATCGATGGACTGAGCCTGGGAATCAGAGGACCCCGGTGTCAACGTCGAGAATCCGCCCCACGCCGCTTGACCGTCGGCAGTCGCAGTAATGAACCCCAAATTCAGCAACGACACTCCACGGTCAGCCGCGATCCCGATCAAGTCCGGAACCGGCCAACCCGCCATATCCACGTACGGAGCGAAATGCGCCTCACCCCACAACTCGTCACCGGGGTTACCCGAGTTGATTCCACCGCCCACGCCGGGATCACCCACGTCGGGATCACCTACGTCGGGATCACCGTTGAGATCGTTCAGGTTGCTGCCCAGCGGGTCGCCGAGCGCGACCATGCTCTGGAAATACTCCAGTACACCCGAATGTGACACGTCGAGAGCGGGCCAC
>JAHZJB010000131.1 GCA_022601135.1 Actinomycetes bacterium
GATGATGATCAATGCGGTGTCGAATTCGACCGTCCCCCATATCTCGCTCCTGATCGGGGCGTCCTACGGCGCCGGCCACTACGGCATGTGCGGGCGGGCCTACGACCCCCGATTCCTGTTCGCCTGGCCCAGCGCCAAGTCGGCGGTGATGGGCGGCGCGCAGCTAGCCGGAGTGCTGTCCATCGTGAGTCGTGCCGCCACCGAGGCCAGGGGGCAGAAATTCGACGAGGCCGCTGATTCGGCATTACGTGCGGCCATCGAGGGGCAGATCGAGGCGGAGTCACTACCCATGGTGCTGTCCGGCATGCTGTACGACGACGGTGTCATCGACCCACGCGACACCCGGCCCGTGTTGGGAATGTGCCTGTCCGCCATCGCCAATGCGCCGATAACAGGGACGTCGAACTTCGGCGTGTTCCGGATGTGAGCCCGATGAACACCATTGCCGAAACTGAGCTTGTTGCCGAGATTTCGCCGAATTCTCAGGCACAACCTCAGTCTCGACCCGAGGAGAGCCGATGATCACGCGAGTTTTGGTCGCCAACCGCGGTGAGATCGCCCGCCGCGTGTTCGCCACCTGCCGACGGCTGGGCATCGGCACCGTGGCGGTCTACACCGATCCCGACGCCGCCGCCCCCCATGTCGCCGAGGCTGACGCCCGGGTGCGCCTCCAAGGCACCAAGGGCTACCTTGATCCCGCCCAACTGATCGCCGCCGCCCGGGCAGCAGAAGCCGACGCGATTCACCCCGGCTATGGATTCCTCTCGGAGAACCCCGAGTTCGCGGCCGCGGTGCTGGATGCGGGTCTGACCTGGATCGGGCCGCCGGTGGCGGCGGTGGCGGCGATGGGCTCCAAAATCGAGGCGAAGAAGATCATGGCTGCCGCGGGCGTGCCGGTGCTCGAAGAGCTCGATCCGGACACCGTCACCGCAGACATGCTGCCCGTTCTGGTCAAAGCGTCGGCCGGCGGCGGCGGCCGGGGTATGCGAGTGGTACACGACCTCACCGACCTCACCGCACAGGTAGCGGCCGCGAGCCGCGAGGCCGAGTCGGCGTTCGGCGATCCGACGGTGTTCTGCGAACGCTACCTTGAAGCCGGCCACCACATCGAAGTCCAAGTGATGGCCGATAACCACGGCACCGTATGGGCGGTTGGTGAGCGCGAGTGCTCGATTCAGCGCCGTCACCAGAAGATCATCGAGGAGGCCCCCTCACCTCTCGTCGAACGCATTGCGGGCATGCGGGACAGGCTCTTCGAGGCCGCACGACTGGCGGCGACGGCGATCGGATATGGCGGCGCGGGGACGGTCGAGTTCATGGCCTCGTCTGATCCGGGGGACGGTGGCGATTTTTACTTCCTCGAGATGAACACCCGCCTGCAGGTCGAACACCCTGTCACCGAACTCACTTCAGGTCTAGACCTCGTCGAACTGCAGCTGCTGATCGCCGACGGCGCACCACTTGAGGCTGCGCCCCCGGCCGCAAAGGGCTGTTCGATCGAGGCCAGGCTGTACGCGGAGGACCCGGCCAGCAACTGGCAGCCGCAGGCCGGCACGGTGCACCACTTCAGCGTGCCGCACGCCGCCCAGTTCGAACTCCTCGACAGGAGCGGGGTGCGTCTCGACTCGGGCATCACCGACGGCTCGGTGATCTCGGTCTACTACGACCCGATGATCGCAAAGGTCATCTCCTACGCACCGACGAGGCGGCAAGCCGCGGCTCTACTCGCCGACGCCCTCGCCAGGACCAAGATCCATGGGGTCCGCACGAACCGCCACCTGCTCGTCAATGTGCTGCGACATCCTGCCTTCCTCGACGGATCGACCGATACGGCATTTTTCGACACCCACGGCCGGACGGCGCTCGCAACCCCCGGCGGAAGCCGTGGCCCCACGCTCTGCGCCGTCGCAGCTGCCCTGGCCGATGCGGCTCACAACCATGAGACTGCAAAGGTTTTCGGCGCGGTGCCCAGTGGGTGGCGCAATCTCACGTCGGGCTATCAGAGCAAGTCCTACGAGGACGCCGACGGCGAAATCCATGAGATCCGGTACCGCTTCAGCCGCGCCGGCCTGACCATCGCGGGCCACGATGACATCACGTTGGCCTCGGCCGCCGGCGAACGTGTCGTCCTGACCGTCGCCGGCGTGGATTTCCCGTTCGACGTCGCGCGCTACGGCAGCGACGTTTTCGTCGATACTCCCGGTGAATCGATACATTTGGTCGCGCTCCCGCGCTTTCCCGATCCGGACGACGCCCTCGCCCAAGGTTCGTTGCTG
Source organism: Actinomycetes bacterium (assembly GCA_022601135.1). Taxonomy (GTDB): domain Bacteria; phylum Actinomycetota; class Actinomycetes; order Mycobacteriales; family Mycobacteriaceae; genus Mycobacterium. The sequence continues at coordinate 2,277 of JAHZJB010000131.1, forward strand.
GCGCCCATGCCGGGTTCCGTTCTGCGCGTGGCGGCTGTGGTCGGTGACGCGGTGACCGCGGGCCAGCCACTGATCTGGCTGGAGGCCATGAAGATGGAGCACACCATCACCGCGCCCGCAGACGGCGTGCTCGTCGAACTGAGTGTCAGCGCGGGCCAACAAGTTGAGGTAGGCGCCGTGCTGGCGCGCGTCGAATCAGGAGAGAGCGAACAGTGACCACTGGCATCAATGGCTTTGTCGAAACCGAGGAGCAGCAGGCGCTGCGCAAGGCGGTAGCCGCGATGGCGGCCGGCTACGGCCAAGACTACTACCTGGAGAAGGCGCGCTCCGGCCAGCACACCAGCGAATTGTGGACCGAGGCAGGAAAGCTCGGCTTCATCGGGGTGAATCTGCCTGAGGAATACGGGGGTGGCGGAGCCGGCATGTACGAGTTGAGCCTGGTGATGGAAGAGATGGCCGCCGCCGGGGCCGCGCTGCTGATGATGGTGGTCTCACCCGCGATCAACGGCACCATCATCTCCAAATTCGGCACCGACGAACAGAAGAAGCGCTGGGTACCTGGAATCGCCGATGGGTCGATCACGATGGCATTCGCCATCACCGAACCCGACGCCGGGTCGAACTCGCACAAGATCACCACCACCGCAAGCCGTGACGGCAGCGATTGGATCCTGTCCGGGCAGAAGGTCTACATCTCCGGCATCGACCAGGCCCAGGCTGTGCTTGTGGTCGGGCGCAGTCAGGAAGCGAAGACGGGGAACCTGCGGCCCGCCCTGTTCGTGGTCCCCACCGACACCCCGGGTTTCACCTACACCAAGATTCCGATGGAGATCGTCAGCCCGGAGTCCCAGTTCCAGGTATTCCTCGACGAGGTGCGACTGCCCGCCGACGCGCTGGTCGGTTCGGAGGACGCGGCGATCGCGCAGCTGTTCGCCGGGCTGAACCCGGAGCGCATCATGGGCGCCGCCAGCGCAGTCGGCATGGGCCGCTTCGCCATCGAGAAAGCGGTTGCCTACGTCAAGACTCGTCAGGTGTGGAAGACGCCGATCGGCGCGCATCAGGGGCTCTCGCATCCGCTGGCGCAGAACCACATCGAGATCGAACTGGCCAAGTTGATGATGCAGAAGGCGGCCAGCCTGTACGACATTGGCGACGACGGCGGCGCGGCGGAAGCCGCAAACATGGCCAAGTACGCGGCAGGCGAGGCATCGGTGCGCGCCGTGGACCAGGCGGTTCAGTCCCTGGGCGGCAACGGCCTGACCAAGGAGTACGGCATCGCCTCGGTCCTAACCGCCTCACGCCTGGCTCGCATCGCACCGGTCAGCCGCGAGATGGTGCTGAACTTCGTGGCGCAAACCTCCCTCGGCCTGCCGAGGTCGTACTGATGGATTCCCTGGTTCGTTATCACGCCGACGGTCCGGTTGCGCGGCTCACCCTGGATTCGCCACGCAATCGCAATGCACTGTCCCTTGCACTGGTCGAACAGCTGCACGGCGGATTGACCCGGGCGTCGGCCGCGCCAGGTGTGCGGGTGGTCGTGCTCGGCCACACCGGCGGAACATTCTGCGCGGGAGCCGATCTCAGCGAAGCAGCAACGGGTGAGGACGCCACCCCTACCGACCTGGCCGTCGAGCGCGCGAGGGAGCTGACGCGCCTGCTGCGCCGAATCCTCGAGTGCCCGTTACCGGTCATCGCAGCAATCGAGGGGCACGTCAGGGCAGGCGGTCTGGGTCTGGTCGGAGCGTGCGACATGGTCGTCGCCGGGAACTCGAGTACGTTCGCGCTCACCGAAGCCCGCATCGGGGTTGCACCGTCGATCATCTCGCTGACGCTGTTGCCGAAAATGACGGCACGCGCAGCCGGCCGCTACTTCGTCACCGGTGAAAAATTCGGCAGCACGACCGCCGCCGAGATGGGGCTCATCACGGTCGCCTCCGATGACGTGGCGGCAACCGTTGCGGAGTTGGCATCCGCAATCGCCCTCGGTTCACCCCAGGGTCTTGCCGAATCGAAGGCCTTGACGACGGCGGCCATCCTCGAAGACTTCGATCGCAAAGCAGAGACATTGACGCAACGGTCGGCCGAGTTGTTCGTCTCCGACGAGGCGCGGGAAGGAGTGCTGGCGTTCCTACAGAAACGCCGACCCAATTGGGTCCGATAGCGCTTACAGTTCGGTCAAATTCCTTGCATGTGGCGGCGTTCGTCGTAAGCTCGGCACAGAAAGCTCATGCACGAAGACCCGAAGGCCCCGGCGAATAACCCTGTGTTGCGACACGGGTTGAGGGACGCTGCCGACACCGACCGAATTCAGCTGGCGCAGCTCCTGAGCGATGCCGCGGCCTCGGGCACACTGCAACTCAACGAATACGAAGATCGGCTGGCCAAGGCCTACGCTGCGCAGACCTACGACGAACTCGACCGGTTATCGGCCGACCTTCCGGGCCGGGTGACGCAGGGTAGCGGCGGTTTATGCCATCCCGCCCCGTCAACGTTCTTGCTGGCCCTGCTGACCGGTTTCGAACGCCGCGGCCGGTGGAATGTGCCCCAGCGGCTGACCACGTTCGCCTTTTGGGGTGGCGGCGTTGTCGACTTGCGCTACGCCGACTTCACCTCCCCCGACGTCGAAATCCGCTGCTACTCGATCATGGGGGGGCAGATGATCGTGGTGCCGCCCGAGATCAACGTCGATCTCGACGGGCGCGGCGTGATGGGGACCTTCGACCAGACCGTGGCGGGCGGGGGTTCACCCGGAGCGCCGCGTGTCCGGATTCGCGGCTTCTCCCTGTGGGGCAGAGTCAGTGTGAAGCGCAAGAAGCGAGACAACATCGCCTGACACCAACGTCGGGCGCTGGACCGCAGCAGTCAGCGGCGACGTTTCGCGCGCAAGTAGTCACCGACCACCGCGGCACCGAGTCCGTCCAGATCCGGAACCACGACCCGGCCACCTACCCGGCGCGCAACCTGGTCGATGAATCGGGCGAGACCGGGGTCGCTGCCGAGCCGGAAGATCGTCACCTGTGCGCCCAGCCGCGCGATCTCGTCGAAGCCCTTCACCGTGTGCGCGATGGTCCTCGGGTGCGGCGGGTAGTCGAAAAACACGGAGCTCCCGCTACCGTCGAAGTCCTCTAGGTGAGCGGTCGGTTCGCCGTCGGTGACCACCAGGACCACCGGCTGGGCATTGGGGTGCCGCCGCAGGTGCCTGCTGGCCAGTGCCAGCGCGTGGTGCAGGTTGGTGCCCTGCTCATAGACGCCCTCGAGTCCCGTCAGCTCGGCGGCGGTCACGGTACGGGCATACCGGCCGAAGGCCACGATCTGCAGCGCATCGGACCGGAACTGGGTGCTGACCAGGTGACTGAGCGCCAGGGCCGTGCGCTTCATCGGCAGCCAGCGATTCTCCATGACCATGGAGAAGGACGTGTCGACCAACAGCGCCACTGCTGCCTGGGTGCGGGTTTCGGTCTCCGAGATCTCGACGTCCTCAACCGTCAACTGGATTCGCGAGCCGGCCCGGTCTGCGGGACTGGCCGTCTCACGCAGCACCGCGTTGGTGAGGGTGCGGGTGACGTTCCACGGTTCGGTGTCACCGAACTGCCAGGGCCGGGTGGCGCCGGTCAGCTCACCGGCCGCTCCGGCCCGCCGGGTGTCCCGCTCGCCGTGCCGCCCCGAGAGTTGTTGTGCCACATCGCGTAGCGCCGCCTGGCCGAGCTGGCGCATCGCCTTGGGAGACAGCCGCCATTGCCCATCTGATCCCCGATCCAGGAAGCCCTGGTTCATCAGCGTGCGCTCCAGCTCAGCCAGGGTGCGCGCCTTGACAGCGGCTTGCTCTCCGAGCTGGCGGGCCAGCATCTCGAGATCCACGTCGTCCATGCTGGCCCCGGAGTAGCTCTGAGAAAGCTGCTCGGCCAGCTGCTCGAGTTCGGCGATATCGGCCAGTGCCCGGGCGCCCTCTCCCATGCCCAGCGGGTCGCCTCCAGAGAAACGTTGCGAGCCGGTCCAGTCCTCACCCGGTCGAGCGGCCTGCAGGTGACCGTCGAGACGATTCAGTGCATTCATCAACGATGGTGAACCGAAAGCCTGCTGTGCCAACGCATCAAGTTCCGCCCGTTGCTGTTCGGACAGGCTGTTGCGGAACCGCTGCGCGGCAGCGGCGCGGTTGGCCAGTGAGTCCAGGAGTTCGTCGATGTTCTTCGGATTCTCGGGGAAGAACTGGCCGTGCTTGGCCATGAAGTCTTGGAAGTCCTGTTGGGAGTCGGTACCGCTGGCATGCTTGTCCAGCAGGTCGTTGAGGTCGTCGAGCATGTCATTGACCCGTCGACGATCGTCATCGGTGGCGTTCTCCAGCGCCTGCTTCATCCCGGCGAACCGCTGGTCGAGCAACTCGCGTCCGAGGAGATCCTTGATCTGCTCGTACTTATCCCGGGCTTCCTGCGAACGCCAGTCGTACTCCGCAAGCTCCTGCACAGCCTTGGCCGGTGAGGGCGACAGTGACTGCAGTTGCAGCTCCCCGAACCGGGCATCGTCATCGAGTGCGCGCGCCAACTCCTTGCGCTCGGCCAGTACAGCTTCGTCGAGCAGCTTCTTGATGTCGGCCAAGGTACCGTCGAGGTTGTTGCGCTGCAGCAGTTCCCGTCTACGCCGGTTGGCTTCTGCCGCCAGTTTGTCGGCGCCCGGAATGTTCGCCGATCCGCGCCTGAGCAACTCAGACAGGGCCCGCCGCGGCGAGGTGCCTTCCATGACGTCCTGGCCGATAGCCTCCAGCGCTTCGCGAAGGTCAACCGGAGGTGCCAGCGGGTCGGGACCGCCGGTATAGTAGGAGTAACGGGTCGTGCGCCGGGACCGTTCAGCCATAGACGGTTTGGCCTTCGTCGGAGACCTTGTCGATACGCTTGGCCAGGTAGAGCGCCTCAAGCGCCAACTCGACCGCGGCGGCCCGCTGACCGTCGGTGCGGGCATCGAGACGACGCTGAATCTCGGCGACCGCGGGCACTTCCGGCAGCGCGGCCAGGACTTCCCGGGCCGATACTCGTGCTCCTGTGGTGACGGCCGAACCGTGCTCGATCGCGGTGACGACCGGCCCCACATCGATACCTCCGAGCAAGCGCTGCGCGGTGTCGGCGGTGGCCCGCCGCAGCAGATGCTCCAGCACGGCCTGTTCCCGTCCCTCCTCGCCGGATTCGAACTCCAACTTGCCGCGGAGCACCTCGATCACCGTCCCGAGGTCGACCACGCGTGCGACCGGATCATGCTCGCCGAGCACCGCAGCCCGATGGCGCGCGGACGCCGCCACGGTCTCCGCGCCGGCGATCGCGAACCGCGCGGACACCCCGGACCGCTGATCGATAGAGCTCGATTCGCGCAAACCGCGAGCGAATCGGGCCAGGATCTGCAGCAGATGGTCCGGCACTTCGGCGGTCAGGTGGGCCTCCTGCCCGATGACGCCGACCTCGGCGTCGAGTTCGAGCGGGTAGTGCGTGCGGATCTCGGCGCCGAAGCGGTCTTTGAGGGGGGTGATGATGCGTCCGCGGTTGGTGTAGTCCTCGGGATTTGCACTGGCGACGACGAGCACGTCCAGCGGCAGCCTCAGGGTGTAGCCCCGCACCTGGATATCGCGCTCCTCCATCACGTTGAGCATCGCCACCTGGATGCGCTCGGCCAGGTCCGGGAGTTCGTTGACGGCGACGATGCCGCGGTGCGCTCGCGGAATCAGGCCATAGGCGATGGTCTCGGGGTCGCCGAGGCTGCGGCCCTCGGCGACCTTCACCGGGTCGATGTCACCGACCAGGTCGGCGACACTGGTGTCCGGCGTGGCCAGCTTCTCGGCGTATCGCTCGCCGCGGTGCCGCCAGGCCACCGGTAGGTCGTCTCCGGAGTCCGCGGCTCGGCGGATCGACTCGGGGGTGATCGGATGGTAGGGATGCTCACCGAGCTCGGCGCCGGCGATGACGGGGGTCCACTCGTCGAGCAGGCCGGTCAGCGCACGTAGCAGACGCGTCTTGCCCTGACCACGTTCCCCCAGCAAGACAAGGTCGTGCCCGGCGATGAGGGCCCGCTCCAGCTGGGGTATGACCGTCTCGTCGAAACCCAGGATGCCGGCCCACGGGTTACGCCCCTCGGCCAGCGCGGAAAGCAGATTCTCCCGCATCTCGGCCTTGACACTGCGTTCCTGATGCCCCGATGCCCGCAGCTCGCCGACGGTGCGGGGGAGGTCGTGAGGGAGGTCGTTAGGTGAAGTCACCACTCCACGCTACGACTCTTCCCCGCGAGCGCGC
>JAHZJB010000132.1 GCA_022601135.1 Actinomycetes bacterium
GGGCTGGTTGGCCACGATGCCGACCGGGCGTCCGTCGACTCGGCCGAACCCGACGATGATATTGCCCGCGTAGTCCGCCTGGACCTCCAGAAACTCGTCGTCGTCGAGGATGCGGGTAATGACTTCGTGCATGTCGTAGGGCTGATTCGGCGAATCCGGGATCAACGTGTCCAGTTCGATGTCCTCCTCAGTCAGACTCTCCTCAATCGGACCGGGATGCGGAGCAGGGTAGCGCGGCGGTTCGGCGTAGCTGTTCGGCGGCAGGTAGCCCAGCAGCTCACGCACGTAGTCCAGGGCGTCCTGCTCGCCGGAAGCGACGTAGTGCACGGTGCCCGACTTCGCCATGTGGGTGTGCGCGCCGCCGAGTTCCTCCATCGTGACGTCCTCGCCGGTCACCGTTTTGATGACGTCGGGTCCGGTGATGAACATCTGGCTCGTTTGGTCGACCATGATGACGAAGTCGGTGAGGGCGGGGGAGTAGACGTGCCCGCCGGCGGCGGCGCCCATGATCAGCGAGATCTGAGGGACGACGCCGGAGGCCAGGATGTTGTTGCGGAAGATCCGGCTGTAGTGGCCCAGCGAGACGACACCCTCCTGGATGCGGGCGCCGGCGCCGTCGTTGATGCCGATGAGCGGGCGTCCGGTCTTGATGGCCAGTTCCTGGACCTTGACGATCTTCTCGCCGTAAACCTCGCCGAGACTGCCACCGAAGACTGTGGCGTCCTGGCTGAAGACGCAGACGTCGCGGCCGTCGATGGTGCCGTAGCCGGTGACTACGCCGTCGCCGGTGGGGCGGTTCTTGTCCAGTCCGAAGTTGGTGGAGCGGTGCTTGGCCAGCGCGTCGAGTTCGACGAACGATCCTTCATCGAGCAGCGCCAGGATGCGTTCGCGTGCGGTCAGTTTGCCTCTGGCGTGGACCATGTCTACGGCGGCCTCGCCGACCGGATGAAGGGACTCCTCGGCGCGCCTTTGTAGATCGGCCAGCTTCCCGGCTGTGGTGTGGATATCGATCTCGTGGTCGGCCGTCCGCCCGGACGATTCAGTCGCGCTGGTCATGAGTTTCTCCTATGTCAAGCCGCTGCCATTTGGCAAGGCTTTTGGCGGTTGTTGTGGTCGGTGTGAAGGTGGCCGAAGACCACCCGGGACAGGCGGCGTTTGAGGCAGCGCAGGGCTTCGGGGGTGGAGTCGCCTTCGTTGAGGCGGTGTCGGTAGTAGGTCTGGCCGAGGCCGTCGAGGCGGATCTGGGTGACCGCGATGCGGTGCAGGGCGGCGTTGAGTTGGCGGTTGCCCGAACGGGGGTCATCCGGACTCGTCCGCGGGTGTTGCCCGACCACACCGGCACCGGTGCCACCCCGGCGTGGCGGGCGAAAGCCGCCTCGCTCTTGAACCGGGTCACCCCGGCGGTCTCGCCGACAAGTTTGGCCGCGGTGAGCTCCCCGCATCCGGGCAGCGCCAGCAGCACCGGGGCCACCACGCGCACGCGTTGGCCGATCCGTGTGGCCAGGGCGTTGATTGTTTCGGTCAGGCGGGTGATGTCGGCCAGCTCGTCTCGGGCCAACTGGGCGACGATCCCGGTCTGGGCGTGCAGCCAGTCACCGAGCAGTCGGCGGTGCTTGGCCAGATCCAACGATCGTGGCTTGGGGGTGCGCTCGGGATCGAGCTCATGGACCCGCCACAACAACCGGTTGATGGTCGCAGTCCGTTGGGCGACAAGGACTTCACGGCGATCCACCAACAGCTTCAGTTCCCGAGATACCTCGTCATGAGAGGCCACCGGAAGATCGGGTTCACGCAGGAATCCCCGCGCGACCGCCAGCGCGTCGATCGGATCAGACTTGCCGCGGGTGCGCGCCGAGGCCCGGGTCTGGGCCATCAACTTCGGTGGCACCCGCACCACCTTACTGTCCGAATCCAAACAGGTCGCGTTCCAGGCGGGCCGACAGATGCCGGCAGTCCTCGATCGCCCAGATGACGTCGGCCCCGAAATGTTTCCGGGCCCACATCACCGCCTCGGCATGACCAGCGGTGATCGCCGTGACGGTCTTCTCGCCGAGCTTGCGGCCCGCCTCGTTGACCGCCACGAACGTATGCGTGCGCTTGTGTACATCGGCTCCAACGACAACCATGGTGGTTGCCTCCATTCACTGAGAGGTGACGGTTGGGCCGGTCGGCGGACATATCTCAGTGGGGGCGATGCCACGCTCCTGACTTGTTGAATTGACGGCGGACACCGCGGGATCTTCGGTCGCGTAGCGTCCGACTGCGCCGGACGGCACTGGCTCGCACGGCTCCTTGCCGCCCCTGCGGGCTGGCTCATTGATAGCGTGCCAACGCCGTCCGGCGCTCACGCGGTGTGGTTCGACAGAGGCGTGCAAGCACGTCGACTTGAAGTCAGGTTGCCCGCCGCGTACCTCTTTCCATCCCAACGAGCGCAAGGACGACCATCTGTGATTCTGATCGGCATCGATCCGCACAAATCCACCCACACCGCTGTCGCAATCGATAGCGCCGGCAACAAGATTTCCCAGCGTCGATTCCCGGTGAACGCCGGCACGTTCGGCCAGCTGATGAAGTGGTCCCAACGGTGGCCGCAGCGTCGGTTTGCCGTGGAGGGTGCGCGTGGTCTGGGGCGCGGGCTGGCTCAGCAGCTCGCTGCCGACGGTGAACACGTCGTCGATGTGCCGTCGACGCTGTCGGCGCGAGCCCGGATGCTCGCCACTGGTGGAAGCCACAAGACCGATGCCGCCGATGCGCTCCACGTCGCGCAGGTCGCTTTTTTTTCGGCCGGATCTGCGCCAGGTGCGCCCCGAAGACCAGACCACGATCCTGCGTCTGCTGACCGAACGCCGAGACGACCTCATCAACGAGCGCACCCGGCTTCTCAACCGGCTCCACGTACTGCTGCGCGACCTGATCCCTGGTGGCGCGCCGACGGACCTCTCCGCCAACAAGGCCGCCGAGATCCTCCGCCGGCTCCGGCCAACCACCGCCACTGACTGCTGCCGACGAGACCTGGCTCGTGAACTCATCGGTGATCTGCGTCGGCTGAACAGCTCCATCAAGAACAACGAACGTCAGACGCGAGATGCCGTTGACGCCAGCAGAACTACTCTCACCGATCTGCCCGGAATGGGTATCGTTCTCGCAGCGAAAGTCCTCGGCCACGTCGGCGACATCGACCGCTTCCCGAGCGAGCATCACTTCGCCAGCTACACCGGCAGCGCACCGGTGCAAGCTTCCAGTGGCAACAACACCAGGCACCGGCTCAACACCGGCGGTAACCGATCTCTCAATTGTGTGCTGCACATCATCGCCACGTGCCAAATCCGCGATGCCGGCGTCGGCCAGGACTACTACCGACGCAAAATCGCCGAAGGAAAGACCCCCGCAGAAGCTCGCCGCGCGCTCAAACGCAGACTCTCCAACGTCGTCTACCGCCGAATGAAACGCGACCAACGGAACTTCCTTCCCAGTGCCGCTTGACACACAGAGGCGCTATCAAGTCACGCCGGCCGGTCCTTCACACCTGATGCCGGCAAAACGCATGCTCGCCAACCCGAAGGCGGCACCAATGCTATGAGCCAGACAACAGGTGTAAAGGATCCAACCACCGCAAGAAGCGGCGACCTCACCCTGACACTGAGTGCTGATGGTATCGCCGGGGTGTGGGGCCGTTGCTGTTGGCCCTTAGTGGTGCCTTAGAAACTGATTCTTCGCACTCGATGCGGAGTCGGGCTTGTCCGGGATCCAGCCGCGTCGGTGATTGCCGGCCAATGTGCCTGTTCTGGTTGACAGGCATGTTCGACTCTGCGATATTCCCAGTTAACTCAATCGGGAGGAATGAGGGGGATCATGTCTGTGGATTTGAAGCTGTCGGACGTTGGCACGAAGTTCAAGGTGGGTTCCGCCGCGTGCGCGATGGCTGGTGCTGCCGTCTTGATGCCGGGGGCGGTCGCGTCGGCGAGTCCGGTGGCTCCCATGCCCATAGCTGGCTTGGGCTCGTCGCTTGATTTGTGTGACGATGCCGAAGCGGACGCGTGCGAAGGCGTATTGGCAGCTGCAAGCGCTGAAGGATCGGCGAATGTCGGAGCAGGCCCGTTCGAAAATAACCTCATCTGGATCGGCCCCATCCCAGACCCGGCACCTGAGAACATCGCCGTGTTCACCTACAACATCATTCCGCTATTCCCGGA
>JAHZJB010000133.1 GCA_022601135.1 Actinomycetes bacterium
CACCAAAACTGGCATCCAAAAACAGTCACACCCCCACACGGGAAAAACAGGGGCACAACCAAAAAAACAACAAACAAAAACCACCAAAACACACTATTGAGTTCTCAAACAACACACCCACCCGGCCGCGCAACCAACCCGCGGCGTAATGCCGCGTACCAGTAGTGCGGACGGTCAGGAACCCACCGAAGTGGTGCTTCCCTCTGGGACGCCGCCGCGCTCAGCAGGCGGACCCGCGTCGCGACGACGTCAACAAGTTACGTGAGGGAAAACGAGGAGTCAAATGGCCTGCTGGGGCGTGTCTTTCAACCGGCGCCCAGCGTGCGCACCAGGTGGTGCGTCAACTCCACGAAGGTCCAACGCCGCGGTCACCGAGATTGTTCCCGGACCGCGACAAAACTTTTTTCCGCGGGGCAAGTTGCCCTGCAAGATCAGGGAACGCGCTCGATACCCGCGATATTCCGCTTGCCTCGGCGCAGCACCAGCCACCGACCGTGCAGGAAGTCCGACGGTTGCGGGGTCCACTCATCCGTGACGACCTTGACGTTGTTCACCGATATGCCACCTTCGGCGATTGTCCGGCGTGCGGCGCCCTTGCTCGCCGACAGGCCGGTGGCAACCAACAGGTCGGTGATCGAATCCGGACCACCGGGGACCAGTTCGGCGACCGAGGCCTCGCGCAACGCCGCCGACAGGGTTGCTTGGTCGAGCCCGGTGAGTTCGCCCCGCCCGAACAGTGCCTGACTTGCCTGCTCGACAGCAGCGGTCGCGGCCTCGCCGTGCACCAGATTGGTCAGTTCGCGGGCCAACCGCCGCTGGGCGGTCCGTTCATGCGGACGATCCGCGGTGGCCAGTTCGAGTTCGGCTATCTCCTGGGCGGACAGGAAGCTGAACCAGCGCAGGTAGGGGACGACGTCGGCGTCGGCGGTGTTGATGAAGTGCTGGTACCAGGCGTAGGGGCTGGTCATCGCGGGGTCCAGCCAGAGGCTGCCACCGCCGGTGGACTTGCCGAACTTCTTACCTTCGGAGTCGGTCACCAGGGGCGTCGTCAGCGCATGTACCGAGGCGCCGGCCCTTTGCCGAACCAGTCGGACGCCGGCGATGATATTTCCCCACTGGTCGGAACCGCCGATTTGCAGCGTGCACCCGAATCGGCGGTGCAACTCGACGAAATCATTGGCCTGCAACAGCATGTAGCTGAACTCGGTGTAGGAGATCCCCTCGCCCTCGAGTCTGCGGCGCACCGTGTCGCGGTCCAGCATCACATTGACCGAGAAATGCCGTCCGATGTCTCGCAGAAACTCTATTGCCGACAACTCGCCGGTCCAGGACAGATTGTTGGCGACCACCGCACCGGTCGGCGAGTCGTCGAACTCCACGAAACGCTCCAACTGTCCGCGAATGCGACCGGACCAGTCCGCAATGATGTCTGCGGTCTGGAGAGTTCGTTCACCGGTGTCGCGCGGATCACCGATCAAGCCGGTAGCACCGCCGGCGAGCACGATGGGCCGGTGCCCGGCCTGCTGGAAGCGCCGCAACGTCAGCAGCGGAATCAAATTTCCCGCGTGCAGACTCGGTGCCGTGGGATCGAAACCGCAGTAGGCGGTCAGCGGCGGCGCGGCCAACTCCTCAGCCAGCGCATCCCGGTCGGTGGACTGCGCGATCAGTTGCCGCCATTCCAACTCGTCGAGGATCGGTGCCGACTTGAAAGACGCAGAGGACGCCGAGGTCGCAGAATTCACAGCTGTCAATCTTTCCGTACTAATCGCTGCCCCCCGGAACCGGTGCCCGCGGGCTGCGCCGGTACGCCGATACTTCCGGGTGTCCGGGCAGCCACAAACGCCATGGACGATCGGCTGCCTTGCTGACGCCCACTCGCGGGCCGCAGGTGGCCCCGCCCGTCGTCCTGAGTGATAGCCGGACTGGTGCCGTCGGCTCGAAGATGTCGATCCCGTTGTCATCCATGGTGATTCCCAGCGCGCAGCACAGATTTCCCGGACCCCGGGCCAGTGCTGCGGGCGCGGCCCGGTCACCGCGACGCGCCCGGGCGGTATCGCCGCCCGCCTCGATCACCGCGGCGCGCAGCAGTACCGCGGCGGCCACCCCGCCCGACGCACAGGTGACGTTCGCGCATACGTGGATGCCGTGGCTGCGATAGGTGTAGAGCCGCCCGGGCGGTCCGAACATGACCGCGTTGCGGGAACTCCGACCGCCGAAAGAATGCGACGCGGCGTCCGGCCAGGGGCCGTCATCGGGTCCTCCGTAGGCCTCGACCTCGACAATGACCGCTTCGACGCCTCGGCCGATGAGCACCGAGCCCAGGATTCGATGTGCGGCACGGAGTGGGTCGACCGCGAGGGCATCTCGCGCCACATCACCGCCCAGGTCAGACTCCGCGTCGGCCATCCACCCGGTCGCAGGATTGATCGGCGGCCAGCAGCCGCAGATGTTCGTCGTCGTCCACAGTGACGGCCTCATCGACGAGAAGTACCGGAATGCCCTCGTCAATGCGGTACTTGCGCCGCAGACGCGGGTTGTAGAGGTGGTCTTCGACCAGGAGCAACCGACCTCGATCCTCGGGGCAGACCAGGATCGCGAGCAGGGCGGGGTCCAGCGCCATCCTGCTCAGCGACCGGGACTCTGGAAGATCGGTGAATCCTGCTGCATGGGGTTGTCCGGACCCCATCCCGGACTGATATTGGCATGCGAGCTGTCAGGAGCCGCCACGGCGGGGGCGCCCCCCGGTGCTTGGATGCCCTGGCGCGCGAATTGCCTGCGCTGATCGACCAACGTCGCCTGGAGCGCATCGATCAGAGGTTTCTGGTTCGGGCGCTTGTCGAGTGCCGCCGCCAACGCCTGCGTGCTGGATCTTGACGGCCGGATGCCGCGCTTCCGAAGCGTAATGACCTGATCGATCAGTTTGGATACTTGGCCACCGCCGGCGCCGGTTTGGTACTCCTGGGAAATCGTCATCAGAATCTGGTCAGGCGACACCGGCCTCGTCCGCTCCTGGGTCGCCGCGTCCTGGGACTGGGTTGAGGAGTCGGCCGGCTGCGCCCCCGCCGTCGGCACCACGACCGCGGATCCGAGGCCGCCGGTCACCACCGCGCCGGTCAGCACGGTCGCAATCGCGCATCGCCAGCTTCGTGATGGCATCCATACCTCCTCGTGGACGGCTATGCCAGCGCGAGCCTAACAGTGCCGCCGCCGCCGGGCATCACTGCTGACTGCCCGCGATCTCGCCGCGCACCGCGGCAGTCAACCTCTTATACCGATGGGTATCGGGGTCGCGATACCAGGCGTTACGCGATGGCTTCGGAATCCCCTGCTCTCGCAACGGACCGGCTAACGGGCGGTAGCTCGCGGAAAGGGTCAGGTCCGACACCACATGCACGATGTCCGGCGGCGCGCCGACTGCCAACTCGTCGAGCGCGTCGGACAGGTCGGCTGCGGGAACGCTGCCGCCCGGGCGCAATCCCAGCGCCGTGACGGCCAACATCTCGCCGGTTTGGCCTTGCGCCTGGACACCGTAGGTGACTGCCATGTCCACGGCATCGAGCCGGCCGACTGCGTCGTTGACCGTGGCGGAGAAAACGTGCCCACTCGCTGTACGGATCACCCCATCCCGATTGGCCACCAGCCAATAGTCGCCATCCTCGTCGCGCCGGAACAGGAACTCGGTCGACACCCAGGTATCAGCAGGAGCGAAGACACCCCGTTTGACCGACGCCAGCGGATCGACCGGACCGCGCGGATGAGCGAGCAACACCCCGACCTCATTTGTTTCTGCGCGGCGGACGAACCCTCGATCGTCCTCGAGGATCAGGTTGTCCTCGGGGTCGTAGGCCCCCAGCGCGACCTCGCCTCCACCGGGTAGCGGCCGGCCCTTGCTGCCGATCTTGGCGCCCGAGACATTGGCCAGAACGGCCTGCCCATCCGTCGTAGCGAAGAACTCGACAACATGCGCCGGGTCGAACACGTCGACGACGCGCTTCCACAGACCCGTGGGCATGCCCGAGCCGATGAACAGCCGGACCGGGTGGCTTCCGGTCAGCGAGAACGCCGGATCGTCGATGACCTGCCGCAGCATTGCCCAGGTGTAGGACACCACAGTCACGCCGTATTGCCGTATCTCCTGCAGGAATCGGTCCGGGCGGGGTCCCCGCGACAGCGCGACGCGGGCACCACCCACCACCGCACCTCCGAGACTGACCAGCAGGCCGGACTGATGGTGCAGCGGCGTCAGACAGTAAACGGTGTCGTTACGGCCGAGGTTTGCCGCCGAGGCAGTCCCGAACGCCGACAGCGCCCACCGGTAGTTGGTGATCTGGCGGGCGATGAGTTCTCCATTGATCGCGCTGAACGCGACGAAGGCCAGGTCGCGGGCCAGTCCGGGGTTCGGCCGATACCAGCCGGGCATGTCGACGACGTCCGGATCGATCTTTTCCATATCGACGACGTCGGCGCCGTCAGCCAGATGCAGGTCGCGAGATTCACCCCCGCCGAGCACCAGCACGCGGGTATTCAGTTTGCGGGCCGCCTCGAGGTTGCCCGGGTCGGCAATGATCTCCGACACCCCACCCAGGCGGGTCGCCGTCGCCAGGTCGGCGTCGGGTGGTATTAGCACGGCGACGGCGCCCAGGCGGGACAGTGCGGCGATGGCCACGAGCGCGCTGGGCCGGGTCTCCATCAGCACTCCGACGTGGGCTCCCTGCCGCACGCCCACCTCGATCAGACCGCGCACCACGTTGTTGATTCGCCTGTCGACGGCCTCATAGGTGTGCACCCGCCCATCGAAGAGCAACGCCTCCCCGAACGGCGCGTCGCGCGCCTGCTCGGACATGATGCGGCCCAGCGAGATCCGGGTGTGGTCGTTGACCTGGCCGAGCCGGGCCAGCCTCGGCAGTGTGCGCGCGGTCTCGATGGCCAGGGTGCGGGCCGACTTATTGGCGGCGACGAACGTGTCGGCCGCGGCTCGCGCCAGGCTGAACGCCATTTCGGTGGCGGCCGCCGTGCCGTGCGCCAACCGCGAGGTCAGTGAGACGCCGCTCTCGGAGGTCTCGGCGGGCTGCAGAGCCATGGGTGACACGCCCTCGGGCATCCCACCGCCGGCGTCGAGCCAACGGACCCAGGCGGCGACTGTGGGCCACGTTTGCGTGGCCGCCTTCGACCCCACCACAAGGCCGAAATGGCCCGCCCGGAGGAGATACTCGTAGATGTCGGCCTGCGGGGCCGCCCGCTTGATACCACGTACCGAAGCGGGCTGCCCGATATCGTCGACTTCGCCGACCACCGCGAGTATCGGGCAGTCGATGTCGGACAACGTGACCAGGTCACCGTGAATCGAGAAGCCGCCGGTCATCATCCGGTTGTGCGCGATGAACTGCTTGAGTAGCTCTGAGATCGCCGGACCGGACCAGGCGATCCAGCCCTCCGAGGCGAGGAAGCGGCGCTGTTGCTCGCGCGGCAGCAACGCCTCCCGATCGTGGAGCTGGCGCAGAAAGTCCATCCGCGACTGGGCGGTCTTGATCGGATCCAGCATTTGGAATCCAGCTCGCGCCAGCCACCCCGGGATATCGATCCGGTTGAATACATGGTCGGCCATGAAATCGGCGGCCGCCGGGGCGACGCTGGCGGGCAGGTTCATCGGCAGCGCCGCCAATGTGTCCACGGGTGCGCCGAACGCGACGATGCTGGCCACGTCTTTGGACCGGCGATAGGCGGCCGTCTGGTAGGCGAACATGCCGCCCTGCGAGTAGCCCGCGAGGTGGATGTCGCGACCGGTCGCAGCCTTGATCGTGTCGACGGCCTCGCTCAGTGCCACGATGTGGTCGGCGAGGTTGCGCTGCATCCCGCCCTCGACCTCGTCGGGTGAGCCGAAGTCGATGACCCAGGGATCGAGGCCCGCGTTGTGCAAGATCCCGACGGCACCGTCCTGGCGGGTCACGTCCCACATATTTGCCGACATCATCATCGGATGCACCATCAGAACGGGAGATCCGGCCGGCTTGGCTCCGGGACGGCTGTCGGGCGGGAAGTAACGCCGCAGCCGGTACATCGGGACGCTTTCGATGATCTGGAACGGTGACGGAACCGAACCTGTCTCGAGCCCGCCGTAGCGCAATACCTCCAGGCCGTTCTGCGCGGTCGCGACGAGTCGACCCACCGGCCCGGTGATCGCCGAGAGGTCCACCACGCGCGCTCCTCTATCGCTCGTCCAGTCCCCACCTGCCGTCATCATGGCACGGCCCCGCCTATCATCGGCGGCTGATGGCAAACCTGATCAACGTCGAACGCGCCACGGTCGGCTTCGGCACTCGCAGGTTGCTCGACAACGTCAGTCTTGGTGTCCAGGATGCTGACGCGATCGGCGTGGTCGGGCGTAACGGCGACGGCAAGACCACGTTGCTGAAAGTGCTTACCGGCGTACACGATCCGGACACCGGCCGAGTCACACACACGTCTGGGCTGGCGGTCGGCTATCTGCGTCAGGATGACGATTTCGACGCCGGAGCCACGGTACGAACCGTGATCGCCGATGGAAAACCCGATCACATCTGGGCGGCCGGGCCCGAGACCCGCGCGGTTGTCGAGCATCTGTTGTCCGGAGTCCACCTCGAGGCCGCCGTGACCGATCTGTCCGGTGGTGAGCGCCGCCGTGTCGCCCTGACCGCGCTTCTGTTGGCCGGCCACGACGTCGTGGTGCTTGACGAACCGACCAACCATCTCGACGTGGAGGTGATCGGCTGGCTGGCGGGCCACCTGGCCAAGCGACCCTGCCGGGCACTCGTCGTCGTCAGCCACGACCGCTGGTTCCTCGACGCCGTCTGCACCAAGACCTGGGAGGTGCACGACGGTGCCATCGACACCTACGACGGCGGGTACGCCGCCTACGTGCTGGCCAGTGCCGAGCGCATGCGGGTGACGGCCGGCACCGAGGCCCGGCGCAGAAACCTGATGCGCAAGGAGCTCGCATGGCTCAGACGTGGACCGCCCGCGCGAACGTCGAAGCCGAAGTTCCGCATCCAGGCGGCCAACGAGCTCATCGCCAACGAACCACCGCCGCGCGATTCACTTGTCCTGCAACGCTTTGCCACCGCACGTCTCGGCAAGGACGTTTTCGACCTGCATCGGGTCCGCCTCGAGGTCGGCGCCCCCGCACGCACACTGTTGGCGGACTTGGACTGGTCCATCGGGCCGGGGGCTCGAATCGGGCTGGTCGGCGTGAACGGCAGCGGCAAGACCTCGATGTTGCGGCTGCTCGCCGGTCAGCTGCAGCCATCCGCGGGGACCATCAAGCGGGGCCTGACACTGCGGATCGGCTACCTGAGTCAGGCGATCAAGGACATCGACGGCGAGCTGCGGGTCATCGACGCGGTGCAGGGCCGCCGCCGGATCACCGAGTTGGCCGGAGGCCGAGAGATCAGCGCAGACACGCTGTTGAAGGATTTCGGATTCGTCGGCGACAAGCTGACCGCCCGCATCGCTGAGTTGTCCGGCGGTGAGCGGCGACGGCTGCAGTTTCTCCAGCTGCTTCTCGACGAACCGAACGTCCTGCTCCTCGACGAGCCCACCAACGACCTGGACATCGACACCCTCACCGCCATCGAGGACTACCTCGACGGCTGGCCCGGCACGCTGATCGTCGTCACACACGACCGATACTTTCTGGAGCGCGTCAGTGACGTGACGTATGCCATGACCGGAGGCGGACGCTGCGATCTGCTGCCGGGCGGCCTCGAGCAGTACCTCGCCGACCGCGCCGCGGCCGACACCCCGACGTCCACGCCGGCTTCCACATCAACGCAGCCGACGCGCCGCGAGTCCGCGGCCGCTCGCGAACGCCGGGCCGGCAAGGAGATGGCTCGCATCGAGAACCAGCTCGCCAAGCTCGACAACCAGATCGCAGCGCTACACGAGTCGATGGCGCTGGCGGCCGCCGACCATGTCCGCGCCGGTGAACTCAACACCGAACTGGACGAGCTGCTGGCGCGCAAGGACTCCCTCGAAGGCGCGTGGCTGGCGGTAGCCGAGGACGGCGGTTGAGAGTGGGGGTGTTGCCCCGCCGACCGGGACGTGCCCTACTGCCCCCGGCGCTGAAGCCGCGACCGCAATCGGTCGCTGGTGTCTCGCACCAGGCCGAGCTGCTTGGCTACCTGAACAGGTGCGGTTCCGCCACGCGCGTCGCGGGAGCTCACAGATCCCGCCACCGTGAGTACGTCGCGCACCTCAGGGGTGAGATCAGGATGGATATCGGCTAGTTCGGTGTCCTCAAGGTCCTCCAGACCGATGCCACGTGCCTCCGCGGCCCGCACCGCGGCGCCGGCCGCCTCGTGGGCGACCCGGAACGGCACTCCACGCCGTACCAGCCATTCGGCGACGTCGGTGGCCAAGGTGTATCCGAGCGGCGCGAGCTCGGCCATTCGATCGGTGTCGAAGCGCAATGTCGCGACCAGGCCGGCCATCGCGGGTAGCAGTAGCCCCAGCTGAGCCGCCGAGTCGAAGACCGGCTCCTTGTCCTCCTGCAGGTCCCGGTTGTAGGCCAGGGGCTGCGCCTTGAGCATGGCCAGCAACCCGGTGAGGTTTCCGATCAATCGACCGGACTTTCCCCGGGCCAACTCGGGGATGTCCGGGTTCTTCTTCTGGGGCATGATGGAGCTGCCCGTCGACCACGAGTCATGCAGCGTCACGTAGCCGAATTCCGTTGTGCTCCAGAGGATAATGTCCTCCGCCAGCCGGGAAAGATCGACACCGATCATGGCGAGCACAAAAGCCGCCTCGGCTGCGAAGTCCCGTGATGCGGTGGCGTCCACCGAGTTGTCGGCAGCGGCTTCGAATCCCAGTTCCGCGGCGATCGCATCGGGATCCAGGCCGAGCGAGGATCCCGCCAAGGCGCCCGATCCGTAGGGCGACACCGCGGCGCGTTTGTCGAAGTCGATGAGCCGGTCGACGTCGCGCAGCAGCGGGTGGGCGTGGGCCAGCAGGTGGTGCGCCAACAGGATCGGCTGGGCGGACTGCAGGTGGGTCTTGCCGGGCAGGATCGCGGTCGGATGTGCGGCGGCCTGGGCTGCCAGCGCCGACACGACCTCCAGGACTCCGTCGGCGACGCGGCGGATGGCGTCGCGCAACCAGAGTCGAAATAGCGTTGCTACTTGGTCATTGCGCGAGCGCCCGGCGCGAAGGCGGCCGCCGAGTTCAGCGCCAACACGGTCGATGAGTCCGCGTTCCAGAGCTCCGTGGACGTCTTCATCGACGGGCAGTGGACCGAAGCTGCCGTCGGCGACGTCGGAGCCGAGACTGTCCAGGCCGGCGAGAAGACCATCGCGCTGCTCCTCGGTGAGCAGTCCGGCACCGAACAGCACCCGGGCGTGGGCTTTGGAGGCCACGACGTCGTAGGGGGCGAGCGCCCAATCGAAGTGCGTCGACTTGCTGAGTGCGGTCAGCGCATCCGACGGACCGTCGGCGAAGCGGCCGCCCCACAGGGAACCTTCGTTAGTGCTCATTCCCCTCCTTCGCGAGCAGACGTAAACGTTCCCAACACGCCGTGACTTGGGGTGCCTTTGCGTCTGCTCGCGGTCATTTGGCCAGGTCTCGACGCGCCGACAGACTCGAGGACAGGCCGTGCAAGTGTACGAATCCCTTGGCCGCGGACTGGTCGAAGGTATCCCCCTCGTCGTAGGTGGCGAGGTTGAAGTCGTACAGCGATTCTGAGCTCCGGCGACCATTGACCGCGATGTGGCCCCCGTGCAGGACCAGCCGGATCTCACCGGTGACGTGCTCTTGGGTCTTGGTGACGAACGACTCGAGCGCCATCTTCAGCGGCGAGTACCACAGACCGTCGTAGACCAGTTCTCCCCACTTCTGATCGGTGGTGCGCTTGAATCGAGCCAGTTCGCGCTCGAGCGTGACGTGTTCGAGCTCGGTGTGCGCGGTAATCAGCACCATGGCGCCCGGCGCTTCATAGATCTCCCGGCTCTTGATGCCGACCAGTCGGTCCTCGACCACGTCGAGGCGCCCCACGCCCTGCTCCCCCGCACGGCGGTTGAGCTCCTCGATGGCCTGGAGAACCGAAACCGCCCGTCCATCAACGGACACCGGAACGCCTTGGGCGAACCCGACGACCACCTCGTCGGGGCTACTCCAGTTGACGGTGGGATCCTCGGTGTAGTCGTAGACATCCTTGGTGGGCGAATTCCAGAGGTGTTCCAGGAATCCGGTTTCCACCGCACGCCCCCACACGTTCTGGTCGATGGAGAACGGTGATCGCTTGGTGACGTTGATCGGGATGGCGTTCTCCTCGGCAAAGGCGATCGCCTTCTCCCGCGTCCACGCATAGTCGCGAACCGGAGCGAGAACTTCCAGATCCGGTGCCAGCGAAGCGAATCCGACCTCAAAACGCACCTGGTCGTTTCCTTTACCCGTGCATCCGTGTGCCACTATTCCGCCGCCATGTTGCCGTGCGGCCTGCACAAGGTGTTTGACGATGAGGGGCCTGCTCAGCGCGGACACCAACGGGTAGCGATCCATGTAGAGCGCGTTGGACTGGATTGCCGGCAAGCAGTACTCATCGGCGAACTCGTCTTTGGCATCAACCACGATCGCCTCAACGGCGCCGCAGTCCAACGCGCGCTGCCGCAGCACCTCCATGTCCTCGCCACCCTGGCCGAGATCGATGGCGACCGCTACGACCTCGCGGCCCGTCTCCTGCCCGATCCAGCTGATCGCCACCGAGGTGTCCAGCCCTCCGGAATAGGCGAGGATCACGCGCTCGGACATTGCGGAACTCCTTCTTTCGAGTAGCTGCGTCAGGCTCTATCGAGCGTGAGCGAGGTTTTCGACCGTGGCGGCGAGTTCGGCGCCGGTCATCGGTTCACGAGCGACCACCAGGATGGTGTCGTCGCCGGCGATCGTGCCGACCACGTACGGCAACGCCGCACGGTCGATGGCGCTGGCCAGATAGTGGGCCGCGCCGGGCGGGGTGCGCAGTACGGCCAGGTTGCCGCTGGCATCGGTGGACACCAGCAGCTCAACCAAGAGCCGCGACACTCGTTCGGTGCCTCCGGTGACGCCCCGCACCGGGCTGCCGTCCTCGGGGACCACGTACACGCCTACGCCGCCGTCGGCACCCCGAAGCTTGACCGCGCCGAGCTCTTCGAGGTCACGTGACAACGTCGCCTGCGTGACGTCGATCCCCTCATCGGCCAGCAGCGCAGCCAATTCAGTCTGACTGTGAACTGCGAGGTTCGACAGCAGCGCGACGATCCTGGCCTGCCGTCCGGCGCGGGTGGCAACGCTGGTCACTGCGCACCCTCCTCCAGCAGCCACGCCAGCAACGCCTTCTGGGCATGCAACCGGTTTTCCGCTTCGTCCCAGGCCGCGCTGTGCGGGCCATCGATGATCTCATCGGTGATCTCTTGACCGCGATGTGCGGGCAGGCAGTGCAGCACCACCGCTTCGCTGTCCGCATGACTGAGCAGCGCGGCGTTCAGCTGGAACTCCCGGAAGGGCCGCACCCGATCGAGGCCGTCGTTCTCCTGCCCCATCGACGTCCAGGTGTCGGTCACCAGGACGTCCGCGCCAGCAGCCGCGTGGATGGGATCCTGGGTGAGGCTCACGCTGGCACCGGTCAAACCCGCGCGCGCCCGGGCGGCGGCTACGAACACCGGATGGGGTTCGAAACCGGCCGGGGCGGCGATGGTGACGTGGATACCGGCGGTGACTCCGCCCAGCATCAGCGAATTCGCCATATTGTTGGCCCCATCACCGAAGTAGCTGAGCCGCAGCCCTTTCAGAGCTCCCTTGCATTCGGTCAGCGTCTGCAGGTCGGCCAGTACCTGGCACGGGTGAAACTCGTCCGACAGGGCATTGACGATCGGCACGGATGCAACCGAGGCCATCGCGCCGAGTCGTTCCTGCGCGGAGGTCCGCCACACGATGGCCTCGACGTACCGGGACAGTACCCGGCCAGTGTCCTCCAACGTCTCCTCACGGCCCAGTTGAGTGCTGCCGGCATCGACCACGACGGCGTGCCCGCCTAGTTGTGCAATTCCCATCTCGAACGAGAACCGGGTGCGCGTGGAGTTCTTCTCGAAGATCACCGCGACCCCGAGCGGGCCGTCCAGGGGACGTCGGGCGAACGGGGCCCGTTTCAGCTCGGCGGCCAGCGCCAATACATCTGCCTGTTCGCCGGGAGTGAGGTCATCGTCGCGCAGAAAGTGTCGGGTCATGACGTACTCGCCCTGTCGAGGACGGCGGGGAGCGCGGACAGGAAACCGTCGATCTGGGCCTCGGTGATCACCAACGGTGGAGCCAGCCTGACGACGTCGGGGGCTGCGGCGTTGACCAGGAAACCCGCGTCACGCGCGGCGATCTCGACGGGCTTCGCCACCTCATCGGTGAGCACCAGACCCAGCAGCAGACCGCGGCCGCGCACGTGGTCGATCAACCCATGACCCAGCGCTTCGATCCGGTGGCTGATGGCCTTTCCGAGAGCCTCCGCGCGCTCGATCAGGCGCTCCTCGGCAAGCACGCCGAGTACCGCCAACGCGGCGGCCGCGCAGACCGGATTGCCCCCGAACGTGCTGCCATGCAGCCCAGGGGTGAGCAGGTCTGCGGTCGCACCCACCGCCAGACAGGCACCGATCGGCAAGCCTCCGCCCAGTCCCTTGGCCAGCGTTACGACGTCGGGGGTGATCCCGTCGTGCTGATGGGCAAAAAATGCGCCGGTGCGCCCGACCCCCGTCTGAACTTCATCGAGTACCAGTAGGGCGCCATTCGCGGCCGTGATCTCACGTGCGGCGACCAGGTATCCGGCGGGTGGAACGATAACGCCGCCCTCCCCCATGATCGGCTCGAGGAAGACCGCCGCGGTGTCCGTGTCCACCGCGCGCGAGAGTTCTTCGACATCCCCGTAGGGCACGTGGGTGACCTCTCCGGGCAGCGGGGCGAATGGCGCACACTTGGTCGGCTGACCGGTCAGCGCGAGCGAACCCATGGTGCGGCCGTGAAATGCACCTTGGGCGGCAACGAGTTTCCTTCGACCGGTCAAACGCGTGATCTTGAAGGCGGCCTCGTTGGCTTCGGCCCCCGAATTGCAGAAAAACACCCGCGCCGGAGCGCCGAGGAGTCGCACGAGTGTCTCGGCCAGCGCAACGCCCGGCTCGGTGGCGTACAGGTTGGACGTGTGCCCCAGAACCGCCATCTGGCGATTCACCGCGTCGATGACCGCGGGATGACGGTGTCCGAGAACGTTCACCGCGATACCAGCCAGCAGATCCACGTAGGACTTACCGTCCACATCGGTGACCACGGCTCCGTCGCCACTGGCCAACGCCAGCGGCGGGGTGCCGTAATTGTTCATCATCACCGCCGGCCACCGTTCGAGCAGCGGGGTTTTCGGGATCTCCTGGGTCATCGAGGCACCACCTTCGTGCCTGCGCCCTCGTTGGTGAACAGTTCGACCAGAACGCAATGCTCGATCCGCCCGTCGATGACGTGTGCGCTCGGCACCCCGCCCCGGACCGCGCGCAGACACCCTTCGATCTTGGGCACCATGCCTTCCTCCAGGGTGGGAAGAAGCTGCGTCAACGCGGCCACATCGATTTCGCTGACCAGGGATCCACGGTCAGGCCAGTTGGTATAGAGGCCCTCGACATCGGTGAGCATGAGCAGCTTCTCGGCACCCAGGGCCTCAGCCAGAGCAGCCGCAGCGGTGTCTGCGTTGACGTTGTAGACGCGTCCGCCGCTATCAGGTGCGATCGTCGACACGACGGGTATTCGGCCGGCGTCGATAAGGTCCAGCACGGCCTCGGTGTTGACTTCTGCGACGTCACCCACCAGCCCGATGTCGGTGGCGATGCCCTCCACCAGGACGGTCCGGCGCACCGCGGTGAACAAGTGCGCGTCTTCTCCGGTGATCCCGACTGCGTACGGGCCGTGGGCATTGATGAGATTCACCAGTTCCCGGCCCACCTGGCCGAAGAGCACCATGCGTGCGATGTCGAGTACCTCGGGCGTGGTGACGCGGAACCCTCCCTTGAAATCACCTGCGATCCCGAGCTTTTTGAGCATCGCGCTGATCTGCGGACCGCCCCCGTGGACGACGACGGGGTGGATGCCGCAGTTGCGCAAGAAAGCCATATCGGCAGCGAACGCCACCTTGAGCGTGTCGTCGGTCATGGCGTTGCCGCCGTACTTCACCACCACGATCTTGCCGTGCAGGGCCTTGAGCCAGGGCAACGCTTCGGCGAAAACCTGCGCCTTGACCGCCGTCGTCACCGTCATGAGCTGTAGGCCGAGTTCTCTTCGACATAGGCGTGCGAGAGATCGGTGGTCCGAATCTCGGCCGACGCAGTCCCGACAGCCAGATCTACGCTGACCGTGATGTCCTGCCCCGAAAGATCGACCTCACGCGCACCCGATGCGCCCACACTGTCGATGCATACCGGGAAGCCGTTGAAAGACACGCTGATCCGTTCGGGATCAAGGGTTACCGGCGCCATACCGACAGCAGCGAGCACTCTTCCCCAATTCGGGTCGGAGCCGAACAATGCGGTCTTGACCAAGCTGTCCCGCGCCACGGTCCGGGCAACGGTGACCGCGTCGTCCTCGCTGGCCGCGCCGCCGACGGCGATGACGACCCGCTTGGTCATGCCTTCGGCGTCGGCCTGCAGTTGAGCGCACAGGTCGTCGCAGACCTTCCGCACGGCATCGTCGAGTTCGGCCTGGCTGGGCGCGATTCCGCTGGCCCCCGAGGACAACAGCAGCACGGTGTCGTTCGTCGAGCAGCTGCCGTCGACGTCGAGTCGATCAAAGGAACGCGAAACCGCCCGCTGAAGCGACTGTGTCAGTGCGGCCGCGTCAGCCACCGCGTCGGTGGTGATAACGCTGAGCATAGTGGCCAGCGATGGGGCCAGCATGCCCGCGCCCTTGGCCATTCCCCCGACTGTCCATTTGTCGTGGTGATGCAGCGCAACCTGCTTGGGCACGGTATCGGTGGTCATGATGGCCCGGGCAGCCTCCTCACCTCCGATCAGGCCACCGGCCATCTCGTGCACGATCTCTTCAACGCCGGCCAGCAGCTTGTCCATCGGTAGCCGGTCGCCGATCAGCCCGGTCGAGCAGACGGCCACCTCGACCGGGCCGGTCTCGGTGCCCCAGTCCGATAGCGCAACCGCCACGGCCTCGGCGGTGGTGTGGGTGTCCTGAAACCCGCCCGGGCCGGTGCAGGCGTTCGCACCACCGGAGTTCAACAGGACCACTCGCAGCCGTCCTGCGGTCAAGACCTGTTGGGACCACAGCACCGGAGCAGCTTTGACCTTGTTACGGGTGAACACGCCGGCCGCGGAGTAGTCCGGTCCTTCGTTGAACACCAGCGCCAGATCGAGGGCCCCGGATGTCTTGATGCCGGCGGCAATCCCGGCGGCCCGGAAACCTTCCGGCGCCGTCACGCCCTGGGTGCGCACCATCCGGGTCATGGCGCCACCCCCACGGTCGAGAGCCCCGCCGTCTCGGGCCAACCCAGTGCCAGGTTCATCGACTGCACAGCAGCTCCGCCGGTTCCTTTCACAAGATTGTCGATCGCTGCGATCGCGACGAACGTGTGTGCGTCCTCGTCGACGGCAATGGCGATGTGGGCGGCGTTGCTCCCGATCACCGCCCCGGTCGTAGGAAGCCGGCCATCCGGTAGTAGATACACGAAAGGCTCTCCACAGTAAGCTTTCTCGTAGGCCGCCCGCAGTGTCGACAGATCTGCTGAAGTTCTTGCGGTGCAGGTTGCCAGGATGCCACGCGAGGTCGGGATCAACACCGGGGTAAATGACACCGTGACATCGCCCGCGGTGACGGCGCGCAGCCCCTGCGCGATCTCGGGAGTATGGCGGTGCCTGCCGCCGATGTTGTACGCCCGTGCCGAACCGATAACCTCAGAACCCAGCAGGTCCACCTTGGTTGTCCGGCCAGCGCCCGACGTGCCGCTGACGGCGACCACGTTGACCGCGGGCTCGATGATGTCCGCGGCGAGCGCAGGCCACAGCGCGAGCAGAGCCGCAGTCGGATAGCAGCCTGGCACGGCGACCCGCTTGGCCTCCCGTAGCCGGTCGCGGTGACCGGGCAACTCCGGCAGTCCGTAGGGCCAGCTGCCGGCATGCTCGGAGCCGTAGAACCGCGTCCAGTCGGAGCATTCGGCGAGCCGGAAATCGGCGCCGCAGTCGATGATGAGTGTGTCCGGCCCGAGTTGCTCGGCCAGCGCCGCCGAATGGCCGTGCGGCAGCGCAAGAAACACCACGTCGTGGCCGGCCAGTACCGCAAGCTCGGTGGACTCCAGCGTCCGGTCGTTCAGCGGCAGCAGGTGCGGTTGGTGTTCGGCCAGGCTGGTGCCGGCGCTGGAGGCAGCCGTGAGCGCACCGATGGTCAACCTGCCCTCGGCGTACGCGGGGTGGCCGAGAAGCAGTCGCAGGATCTCGCCACCGGCATAACCGCTGGCACCGGCAACCGCGGCGGATATCATTCCGCCAATGATGCATGGTTATGCACTATGTTGCAACTCCATCAGCGGAGATGCGTCAGGAGCGCAATACGGCGCTGACACGCTCGGCGGCAGCAGCCACGGCTGCATCCCTCGCGGCGCTGGCCTCATCCACGGTCAAGGTGCGATCCGGTGCCCGAAACCGCAGCGCCAGCGCCAGCGACTTGCGCCCATCCCCGATCTGCGGGCCCATGTAGACGTCGAAGAGCCGAAGGTCTTCCAACAGTTCTCCGGCGCCGGCTCGCACGGCCTCGACAACCCTCTGGGCGGGGACATCCTCGTCGACGACGAGCGCGACGTCCTGAAAGACCGCGGGAAATGGAGATACCGACGGCACCGGCAGCCTGTCGGTGATCGGGATCGCGTCGAGGTCCACCTCGAGCGCGCACACGCCGTCGGGCAAACCACAGCGTTCGATCACGGCCGGGTGCAACTGGCCGGCATATCCCACGACGGCCGAGTCCCCCGGACCACTGACCAGAACCTCGGCACAGCGGCCGGGGTGCCACGGCAGACGCTCGGCCGGCCGCAACGTCAACTCCACCCCGGCGGCCCGGCCGATGATGCGCACCGCCTCGAAGGCATCGGAAGGGTGCGCGGGCCGCCCCGGTCCCCACGGGCCTGCCGGCTCCCGCAGGCCGGCCAAGACCGCCCCGACGTGCTGTGGCTGACCGGGTAACGAGGCATCGAGTAAGGAGATCTCTTCCTCGGTGGGCCGGCGATCGTTCGGAATGCGTGCGACAGCAGAAGTCTCCGACGTGGGCTGGACGACCTGGGCCACCGCGAACAGCGCGACGTCGACCTCGCCCCGGGACACGTTGCGGGCCAGCGCCTCCAGCAACCCCGGAAGCAGGGTGGTCGCCAGCTCGGGGCGATCGGATTCCAGCGGGTTGAGCACCCGGGTTGTCTTCCTGCGAACGTCGTCGGCGGGCAGTCCCCAACGGTCGAAGGTGCCACCGGCAAGGAACGGGGTTGGCAGAATCTCGACGTAGCCGCTGAGCGCCAACGACTTTCCGATCGCCCTGCGGCGCTTCTGGTTTGCAGTCAGCCCGCGTCCGGCCGGCGCTGGCGGCAGCACCGACGGGATCACGTCGAGACCCTCCAGCCGCATCACCTCCTCCACCACGTCGGCAGGCTGGCGAATATCGGGGCGCCAACTAGGGGGCGTGACCATCGCCCGGTCGCCATCGACAACGAAGTCGGCACCGATTTGCGTCACTCGTTTCTGAACCGTGCCCTGCGGATACTCGACACCTGCCGTGCGATCGGGAAGGTCCAGAGGCAGGATGACCGGTGGCGGGGACCAATCCTCAGCGGGAGGGTCGCCCCGCCAGTCGGTGAGCGTGGGTTCAACCGAGCCGCCCGCGATCTCGGCGAGCAGAGTGGCGCAACGGTCCAGTGCTGCAACGGAGATGGCGGGATCGACACAGCGTTCGTAGCGGCGGCCCGCCTCGCTGTACAGGTGCAAGCGCCGCTGGGTTCGTGATACCGCGGCGGGATCCCACACGGCGGCCTCGAGCAGCACATCGGTGGTACTGTCGCGGACCTCGGTGGTACCCGCACCCATCACACCCCCGATCGCGGCGGTGGCGGCGTCATCGACGATCAGCACATCGCCGGGATCCAGGCGGCGCTCCACGTCGTCGAGGGTCACGACCGTCTCCCCCGGGCTGGCGAAGCGCACCCGGAACCCACCGGTGATCAGGCTGCGGTCATGGGCGTGCATGGGATGGCCCAGCTCGAGCATCACGTAGTTCGTGACATCCACCGCGGGCGCGATGGGACGCATGCCACAGAGCAGCAACCGGCGTTGGATCCACCACGGCGACAGGGCATTCGGATCGATACCAGTCACCGGTCGCAAGCCAAAGCGCAGCACGCCGGTGTCCGGCGCGATCGCCAGAGGTAACGCCTCACCACTGACCGGCAGCGGCGTAACCTCAGCGGGGTCAACGTAGTCGAGGTCGTAGGCGTTGGCGATTTCGCGCGCCATCCCACGGACCGACAGACAGTAGCCGCGGTCCGGTGTGATCGCGAGGTGGAATACCACATCGTCGAGTCCGAGCACCTCGGCAGCGGGGGCGCCCGGCTTCGCGGTACCGGGCGGAAGGACCAGGATGCCGGAATGGTCGACACCCAGGTTGAGTTCCGACGCCGAGCAGATCATGCCGTCCGAGATGCGCCCGTAGGTTTTGCGTGTGGCGATCGTGAAGTTGTTCGGCAACACGGTTCCCGGCAGCGCCACCGCCACCAGATCACCGATGGCAAAGTTGGTTGCACCGCAGACGATGTCACGCGGCCGGCCGTCGACATTCCGGGAACCGACGTCTACCTTGACGGCACGGATCGGCTTCTTGAACTCGGTCAGCTCCTCGATCTCGGCGACCTGACCGATCGTCAGCGGACCGGCGACGGGACCGGCCGGGATGATCTCCTCGACCTCGTGACCGATGGAGATGAGGGTGTTTTCCAGCTCCTCGGCCGACACGTCCCAGCCCGGCGCCCCGGCCTGAACGACCTCGCGCAGCCAGCTGTAGGGAAGGCGCATCAGGCCCCCACCCCGAACGGCAGCGAAAACCGTACATCGCCTTCGACCATGTCGCGCATGTCGGGGATGCCGTTGCGGAATTGCAGGGTGCGTTCCAGGCCCATGCCGAAGGCAAAGCCCGAGTAGATCTCCGGATCGATCCCACAGGCGCGCAATACGTTCGGATTGACCATGCCGCAGCCGCCCCATTCCACCCAGCCGGGCCCGCCCTTCTTGTTCGGGAACCAGATGTCGACCTCGGCCGAGGGCTCGGTGAACGGGAAGAAGTGCGGACGGAACCTGGTGCGTCCCTGCGGCCCGAACTGCGCGCGCGCGAAGGCGTCCAGGGTGCCCCGCAGATTCGCCATCGTCAGGCTCTTGTCCACCGCGAGACCCTCGACCTGGTGGAACACCGGGGTGTGAGTGGCGTCGAGCTCGTCGGTGCGAAACGTTCGGCCTATCGAAATGATGTACACCGGCAATTCGCGTTCGAGAAGCGCTCGAATCTGTACCGGCGAAGTGTGGGTTCGTAGCACCTGCCGCGAGCCATCGGGCGCTACGTGGAAAGTGTCCTGTTCGCTGCGAGCGGGGTGATCCGGCGGAAAGTTCAGCGCATCGAAGTTGAATTGCTCCGTCTCGACCTCGGGACCTTCGGCCAGCTCCCAGCCCATCGCAACGAAGGTGTCGGCGATGTTCTCGGCCAGGATCGTGATGGGGTGGCGGGCACCGATGGGCTGCCGGGTCGAAGGCAGCGTGACGTCGATGCGCTCGGCGACCAGGACCGAGGCGTCCCGCTCGGCGCGCAGGACCGCCAGCCGCTCATCGAAGCCGCCCTGGACAGCAGCCCGTGCGGCGTTGACCCGCTTTCCGGCGTCGGCGCGGGCAGACTTGGGCAGCGACCCGAGCGTCTGGCGCAGCAGAGCGATCGGCGAACGGTCACCGAGGTGCACTGTCTTGGCGCGGGCGAGTTCGTCCAGGGTGGTTGCCTGGTCGAAAGCGCGCCGAGCCGCGCTCGCCGCTTCGGCCAGCGCATTGTCGGATAGATCTACTGGCTGATCAGCCACCCGGCGATCATAGGTGATGCGTTCCAGGGCACCTCGCCTGCAGTTGTCGCGCGGCGCGATACCCTCACGCCGTGTGGAACAGGTCCTTGATCGTTGCCGGCGTGTGGCTCCTCGGGTTCGGGGCCGCCACGCTGGCGGTGACCCGCACCGACTGGTGGACGGTGCCCGCGCTGCTCCTGCTGGCATCGGCCGCCTTGGGCACCTGGGACCTGGTGCAGAAGCGGCACACGATCCTTCGGGTGTATCCGATCCTCGGGCACTTCCGGTTCCTGATGGAGTTAATCCGCCCGGAGATCCGGCAGTATTTCATCGAGTCCAACACCGAGGCGTCGCCGTTCGACCGTGAGACCCGCGACATGGTCTACGAACGGGCCAAAGGCACCAAGGGCAATGAGCCGTTCGGAACCCAGCGCGACGTGAATGTGGTCGGCTATGAGTTCCTGCGTCACTCGCTGCGGGCACGATTCGCCGACGACCTGGACCCCCGTGTACGGCTGGGCGGGCCCGAGTGTAGCCAGCCGTATGAGATCGCGCTGCTGAACATTTCCGCGATGAGCTTCGGGGCGCTGTCGGCCAACGCGATCGAGGCGCTGAACGCGGGGGCGGCCCGTGGCGGTTTTGCCCATGACACCGGTGAGGGTGGGATCAGTCCGTATCACCTGCACGGCGGCGACCTGATCTGGGAGATCGGTTCCGGATACTTCGGATGTCGCGACTCCGAGGGGTGTTTCGACCCGGGGACGTTCGCCGAGAAGGCAACCATGCCCGCGGTCAAGGCCATATCGATAAAGCTGTCCCAGGGGGCCAAGCCGGGGCTGGGCGGTTTGCTGCCCGGCGCCAAGGTCAACCCGGAGATCGCCGCCACCCGCGGGGTCCAGGTGGGGCGGAGCGTGGTCTCGCCACCGGCGCACAGCGCCTTCCGGACGCCGATCGAGCTCATGGAGTTCATCTCGGCGCTGCGCAGGCTGTCGGGCGGCAAGCCAGTGGGATTCAAACTCTGTGTCGGCGCGCGCACCGAGTTTCTGTCGATCTGCAAGGGCATCCTGGCCACCGGGATCGCACCCGATTTCGTGATCGTCGACGGTTCCGAGGGCGGAACCGGAGCGGCCCCGAAGGAATTCGAGGATCACCTGGGCATGCCTCTCACCGAGGGGCTGATGTTGGTGCACAACAGCCTGGTGGGCACCGGGCTGCGGGACCGGATCAAGATCGGGGCGTCGGGCAAGGTGGCCACCGGCGTCGACATCGTCAGTCGGATCTGCCAAGGAGCCGACTTCACGTTGTCCGCGCGGGCCATGATGTTTGCCGTCGGGTGCATCCAGGCACTCAAGTGCAATACCAATCGCTGCCCTACCGGAGTTGCCACTCAGGATCCGCTCCGAGCTCGTGCGCTCGATGTCGCCGACAAGACCGCGCGCGTATTCAATTTCCAGCGTGAGACGGTCGCCAGCGCGGCACAGATCGTGGCCTCCATGGGCCTCAGTGGATTCCACGAGTTGGGCCCCGCAATGCTCAGTCGCCGCGTCGAGGGCCAGCTGACGAGGACCTACGCCGAGATCTACGACTGGCTCATGCCCGGCGAACTGATCGATTGCCCGCCGGAGTCGTGGCTGTCCGACTGGATCGAGGCGTCCGCCGAGGAGTTCCACTAGCTGAGCGGCTCGGTCCTCCCCCTGCGTGGCGAGCTACCAGTCAGCCTCGTCCTCGCCGTCGTCCTCGTCCCCGGGAAGCTGCCTGTGGGTTATCAACCGGTACATGGTGAAGTCTGCGGGCACGCCCTCCTGTCTGGCTCCGAAGAGCTGCTTGCGTAGTTTCTTCGCCGTCACTCCGAGCGCGGCCAGATCCTCCGGGGCAATGCGCTCCAGAGTCGCCTGCGAGACCACGAGTTCCCCCCGCGTGGCGCGTTCCATCACCCGCGCAGCAATGTTCACGTCGACACCGAGCCAGTCCGAACCGATGCGCTGGGGACGGCCGGTGTGGATGCCGACTCGCATGCGCGGCCGGTACCCCTGCACCTCAACCGAGCTGAGGGCTTCCCGGGCAGCGATGGCCGCCCGCACCGCGGTGGTCGGATCAGCGAGCACCGCCATGATCCCGTCGCCCATTCTCTTGACGATTTGACCGCCTGCCTTAAGCAGTGGCGGCTCGACCACCTGGGAGACCCGGCGCAGTAGTTTGAGGGTGGCGTCGTCTCCCGCGCTCAGCGCCCACGACGAGAACCCGACCAGGTCCGTGAACACCAGTGTCACCTCTGCATTGGCGGGCTGACCGGAGACTCGCTCGGTCAGCGACTGCCAGACCTGCAGCGCTCCCAGGCTGACCTCGCGCGAGGCCGCTTCGCGCTCCAGGATGCGATCGGCGGCCCGGGCAGCCGCCTGCGGCCCACCGACTCCGGACGCCGACAGCGGATCGCCGAACTCCGGGTCGCCGGGCAGAACCCGGCGTGCCCGCCGGAGAAACGAAACGACCGCCGGGCTGTGATTGACAACTTTCAACCAGCCCAGCGGCCCCGAAGACCGCCCGGCAGCGCATTCACCGGGCGGGTCATCGTCCACCCGAGCCAGCCTAATCGAGCTACACCTGGAGGATAAACCGGCAGGTCACGACCGTGTGGAGCGGTGGCGGCAGCTGCATAACACCAATATCCGCGCGCCCCCAGACTATAGACAACAACCGTTGTCAACAACTAGATTGAGGTGGTGCGATCAGTGGCGATGGCAACGACGGCGCCCGACACTCCACTCGGCCCAGATTCACTGACCTGGAAGTACTTCGGTGATCTCAGGACAAGCATGCTGGGCATGTGGATCGGCGCGATTCAAAACATGTATCCCGAGCTCGGAGCCGGCGTCGAGGATCACTCGATTCTGTTGCGTGAACCCCTGCAGCGGGTGGCACGGTCGGTGTACCCGATCATGGGAGTTGTGTACGACGGCGACCGGGCCTCCCAGACCGGCGCTCAGATCAAGAGCTACCACACGTCGATCAAGGGCATCGACGCCGATGGGCGGCGCTACCACGCGCTCA
Source organism: Actinomycetes bacterium (assembly GCA_022601135.1). Taxonomy (GTDB): domain Bacteria; phylum Actinomycetota; class Actinomycetes; order Mycobacteriales; family Mycobacteriaceae; genus Mycobacterium. The sequence continues at coordinate 23,144 of JAHZJB010000133.1, forward strand.
ATCCGGAGACTTTCTACTGGGCCCACGCCACTTTCTTCATGTTGATCATCAAGACGGCCGAATACTTCTGCGGCGGGCTCACCGAAGCGGAGAAACATCAACTCTTCGACGAACACGTCCAGTGGTATCGGATGTATGGAATGAGCATGCGTCCCGTCCCGGAGTCCTGGGAGGCGTTCCAGGAATATTGGGACCACAAATGCCGCGACGAACTCGAGATCAATCCGGCAACGCAGGACATTTTCTCGATACGCATTCCGAAACCATGGTTCGTGCTGATGCCCACACCGCTGTGGGACCAGATGTTCAAACCGGTGGTGGACGCGCAACGCTGGATCGCCGCCGGGGTTTTCGACCCTGCGGTGCGAGAACGGGCGGGCCTGCGGTGGACCGGCGGCGACGAGGTCCTGCTGCGTCTGTTCGGCAAGATCGTCGAACTCGCTTTCATCGCCGTGCCAGACGAGGTCAGGCTGCATCCGCGAGCGGTCGCCGCGTATCGCCGGGCCGAGGGCAAGGCCTCCACCGACGCCCCACTGGTCGAAGCGCCTGGGTTCATGGCCCCGCCGCGCGACCGCAGGGATATGCCCATGCACTACGTGCCACCACACAGGTCACTGCTCGACCGTGTCGGTTCCCTGGTGCACACCACGTTCTCGCTGGCGGGTCTGCGTCCAGCGCGCGACCGCGGTAAGGCAGCCTGAACGCATGCTCGAATGGTCTGATGTCGATCTTGCCGTGCGCGATGCCGTGCGGGAGTTCGTCGACAAGGAAATCCGTCCGCACGTCGACGCGCTCGAAAGCGGCGAGATGGAGCCCTACGGCATCATCCGCAAGCTCTTCGCCACCTTCGGCATCGCCGACATGGCGCGGGACTCCCTGGACAAACGCCTGGCCAGGCTACGCGATGGGGACACATCGTCGGGGGCCAAAGCGCCGTCGGGCGGCATGTTCGGCGGATCCGGCGGAATGGGCTTCGTGGTGGTGAGCGAACTGTGCCGGGTATCGATGGGTGTCGTCACCGGGATGGGTGTCAGTCTCGGGCTCACCGTGCCGACCATCATGGGCCGCGGAACTCTGGCCCAGCAGGAACGTTGGCTTCCCGATCTGGTGACCTACGACAAGGTCGGCGCGTGGGCGATTACCGAACCGGATTCGGGATCGGACGCTTTCGGTGGCATGAAATCCTATGTCGTGCGTGACGGGGAGGACTACATCCTCAACGGCCGGAAGACCTTCATCACCAACGGTCCCGACGCCGACGTCGTCGTTGTGTATGCCAAGCTGGACGAGGGCGACCCCACCATCGAGAAACGCGACCGCAAGGTGCTGACGTTTGTCCTCGATCGCGGGATGGATGGGTTCGTTCAGTCAAAGCCCTTCCGTAAGATGGGTATTCACTCATCGCGAACCGGAGAGCTGTTCTTCAACGACGTTCGCCTCGATCGCGGTCGATTGCTGGGCGAGTCCGAGAACAACGCTGCCGGCGACGGGCGGGACAGCGCGCGATCCAACTTCTCCGCAGAGCGGATCGGGGTGGCGGCGATGGCACTCGGCGTGATCGAGGAATGCCTGCGGTTGTGCGTCGACTACGCGAAGACCCGCACGCTGTGGGGCAAGGAGATCGGCCAGTTTCAGCTGATCCAGCTCAAGCTCGCCACCATGGAGGTGGCGCGAATGAATGTACGCAACATGCTGTTTCGGGTGATCGAGGCGGCGCAGACGGGCGTCTCGATTTCGTTGGCGGAGGCCTCGGCGATCAAATGGTACTGCTCGCAGGCCGCCACCGACGTTGCGATGGACGCCGTGCAGGTATTCGGCGGCAACGGGTACATGACCGAATACCGGGTCGAGCAACTTGCCCGCGACGCGAAGTCACTGATGATCTATGCCGGCAGCAACGAGGTTCAGATCACGCACGTAGCCAGGGGCCTGCTCAGCGACTAACCTGAAGCTCGGCCAACCGCAGGGAGTCTTAGGTGCATTTCAAGAACGACACCGCGTTGATCACTGGTTCGAGTGGCGGGATAGGCGAGGAATTCGCCGGTCAACTTGCTCAGCGCGGAGCCAATCTCGTGGTGGTCGCGCGGCGATCCGACAGACTCGAAGCACTGCGCGACCGGCTCACCGCCAAACATCCCGGGATCGTGATCGACGTCATCACCGCCGACCTGGCAGAGCCGGGGGCCGGCGCCGAACTCGAAACAAAAATCCATGAGCTCGGCCGGACGATCGACGTCCTGGTCAACAACGCCGGAATCGGCTTGCACTCGAAGTTCGTCGAACAGAACCCCGAAGCTAACGCCGCCCAAATCCAGTTGAACTGCGGCACGTTGGTGGACCTCACCGCGCGCTTCCTCCCGTCGATGATTGAACGGCGACACGGCGTTGTGATCAACGTCTCGTCGACCGCGGCCTTCCAGCCGACCCCCGGGATGGCCATCTACGGCGCCACGAAGGCCTTCGTGCTCTCCTACACCGAGGCGCTCTGGCAGGAATGCCGGGGAACCGGGGTGAAAGTGCTCGCGCTCTGCCCCGGTGCCACCGAGACAGAGTTCTTTGCGCGCACTGGCGATGAGTTCCTCACCGACGGGCGGCAGACGCCCAAGCAGGTCGTCGACACCGCCCTGGCCGCTCTCGACAAATCCAATCCGACCGTGGTGTCGGGACTGCGTAACAACATCCTGGCCGCCGGCTACCGGGTGGCGCCCCGGAAGCTGATGCTTGCGGTGTCGGAGCGCATCATGAAGTCCGATTGAGCTGGGGCCACCAATATCTCGGTGTCAGTCGGTTCGTACCGCCCCGATGGCTTTAGCGCTCTGGTAGAGGCAGATCGCCGCGGCCGAGGCCACGTTAAGGCTCTCGGCATCGCCCACCATGGGAATTCGGACCCGGGCGGTCGCCAAGTCGGCCATTTCAACCGGCAGACCGTGCGCCTCCGGTCCGAACAGCCACGCGGTTGGGACCGCCAAGTCGGTGTCCTCGAGACCGACATCGCCATCGAGCGTGGTCGCCAGTACCTGTAGCCCGGCATCCCGTATGTGGGTGACCACGGCGAGCGCATCGGGCTCGCTGACCACCGGAATCGAGAAAATGCTTCCCGCTGACGCCCGCAGGCACTTGCCGTTGTAGGGGTCGACGCTGTGCCCGGCCAGCACCACCGCGTCGGCGCCCATGGCGTCGGCGACTCGGATCACGGAGCCTGCGTTGCCGGGTTCCGACAGACCTACGGGCACCGCCAGCAATGTCGGATCGCCGGCCAGGATCTCGCGAATGCTGCACTCCGGGATCACGCACATCGCGACAAGACCAACGGGAGTAACGGTGTCCGACAATGCCTTTGCGGCGCGTTCGGTGACCAGCTCAACCGGGGAACCGGCCAGCAGGTCACCGTAGCGTTCGGCTGCACTCTCGGTAGCGAATACCTCCGAAACGACTCCGCGCCGCAACGCCGCCTCCACGAGGTTGGGCCCCTCGGCGAGAAAGCGGGCAGCGCGGCGCCGTCCGATGTGGCGGTGCAGTTTGACTGCAGCCACCACTCGGGCAGATCGCTCGGTGAGCAGCGACATTTTCCGGGTCGCGTCGCTACTGCCCTCTGTCAGGCAGCCTCGCCCGCGCCGGACGGTGCGTTCACATCGGCGGGCAGCGCAGCCTTGGCCACCTCGACCAACGCGCTGAAGGCACCCGGGTCGCTGACAGCCAGCTCGGCGAGATTCTTGCGGTCGACCTCCACTCCGGCGGCTTTGAGGCCCTGGATCAGCCGGTTATAGGTGACGCCGTTCGCGCGGGCCGCCGCATTGATGCGCGAGATCCATAGCTTGCGGAACTCACCCTTACGGGCACGCCGATCGCGGTAGGCATAGGTCAACGAATGCAGCTGCTGCTCTTTGGCCTTGCGGTACAACCGGGATCGCTGCCCGCGGTACCCCTTGGAGGCCTTGAGGATGGTGCGCCGCTTCTTCTGCGCGTTAACTGCGCGCTTCACGCGTGCCATGGGGTCTTCCTATCTCATTCGGTTCAGGTTCGGTCTTCACGCCGAAAAGGTCAGCCGTCCAGCAGTTTCGCGATGCGCTTCTTGTCGTTGGCGGCCACCTCGGTGCGGCCGTCGAGCCGCCGGGTGCGCCTGCTCGACTTGTGTTCGAGCAGATGCCTGCGACCGGCCTTCTGGCGCACGATCTTGCCTGTTCCGGTGCGGCGGAAACGCTTGGAAGCGCCGCTGTGGGTCTTCGGCTTGGGCATGGTTCCTCAGTTCTGCTGGGTGGTATCGGGTGTGGCGGTGGGCTGCGCAGCGGTGCCGGATGCTCGTCGGGCGAGCGGCTCATCGGCATCATGGGCGGCCTTGGCGCGAGTCTTCGCCCCGCGGTGCGGTGCCAGCACCATCGTCATGTTGCGCCCGTCCTGCTTCGCGGACGTTTCGACGAAGCCAAAGTCGGCGACATCGGCGCCCAGGCGCTGCAGGAGCCGGTAGCCCAGCTCGGGCCGCGACTGTTCGCGCCCGCGGAACATGATCGTCACCTTGACCTTCGACCCCGCCTCCAGGAAGCGGATCACGTGCCCCTTCTTGGTCTGGTAGTCGTGCGGGTCGATCTTGGGTCGCAGCTTCTGTTCCTTGACGACGGTCTGCTGCTGGTTCTTGCGGGACTCACGCGCCTTTTGCGCCGTCTCGTATTTGAACTTGCCGTAGTCCATGATCTTGCACACGGGCGGTTTGGCGTCCGGGGCTACTTCAACAAGGTCGAGATCGGCATCCGCGGCGACGCGGAGCGCATCTTCGATACGCACGATGCCTACCTGCTCACCGCCCGGTCCGATCAGGCGGACTTCAGGTACGCGAATGCGCTCGTTGACGCGGGTATCAGTGCTGATGGGGCCTCCTACGTTGTCCTCAGAAGTCCCCCACGCCGACGACCTTCTGCCCCGAAGAACAGATAAGCCCTGCTCACAGCAGGGCCCATAGCCGACCAGGACAGACACCGCGATGCCTGTGACCGGACCGCTGTACCTTCGAATGGATCGGTGGCCAGCGGTGGGAGTGGGACTCCACTTGCTGTCCCTGGCGTGTGCCGGGACGGTCGCGCGTGCCAGTCTAGCAGGCATGACCGATGATCCAACACGCGATGCCGAGGCGGCCCCGCCGGCACGCGAGCTTGCCGACATCCCGGCCGTCGAAGTGATTACCCGGGCGGCACTGATGCTCATGAGCGCCGCCGCCGAGAAGATCGGCCTGTCGGCGGACGACCCGGACGACAGTCCCTACCGCGACCTCGACGAGGCTCGCCGCCTGATCACCGCGCTGGCCGGCCTGGTGACCGCATCGGCGGAATACCTGGGACCGCACGCCGGGCCGGTCCGGGATGGGCTCAAGACGCTACAAATGGCGTTTCGCGAGTCCAGCGCCGCCCCGGACGACCCGGGGCAGGGTCCGGGAGAGAAGTACACCGGCCCGGTCTGGTAACGCCGATGACTGCAACGCCGTCCGCGAGGGCACGCCCCACCACCCGTTTGCGGTGGGTACCCGCGGCATCCGGGTGGGTGGTGGGCATCATCGCGACGTTGTCCCTGCTCGCCAGCATCTCACCGCTGATCCGGTCCATCATCAGGGTGCCGCGCGAGTTTGTCGACAACTACATCTTCAACTTTCCGGACACCAGCTTCGCGTGGGCGTTCGTGCTGGCGCTGCTGGCCGCCGCGCTGGCCGCTCGAAAACGGATCGCCTGGTGGATCCTGGTGATCTACATCTTGGCCGCGATCGTCGTGAACGTCGGCGAACTGGTGGCCGGCGACCAGGCTGCACTCGACGAGTTCGGCGAGATCATCGGCCTCGTCTGCCACGGCGCCGCGCTCGGCGCCCTCACCCTGGCCCGGAACCAGTTCTGGGCCAGGGTCAGGCGCGGCGCCCTGATCAAGGCGACCGCGGCGCTGCTCGTCGGCATGGGGTTGGGAATTCTGGTCGGCTGGGGTCTGCTGGAAATCTTCCCCGGGAGCCTCGAACCCGGGTACCGCCTGCTCTACGCCGCGAACCGCGTTGCCACCTTTGCCGGGGTCGATGCCGGGGCCTTCGACGGGCAGCACCCACACGTGTTCGTCAACGCGCTGCTCGGGCTGTTCGGTGCGTTGGCGCTGATGGCAGCCGCAATTGTGCTGTTCCAGTCTCAGCGGGCAGACAACGCCCTGACCGGCGAGGACGAGTCGGCAATCCGCGGCCTGTTGGAGCTCCACGGCAAGAACGACTCGCTGGGCTACTTCGCCACCCGCCGCGACAAGGCCGTGGTGTTCGCCCCCAACGGCCGTGCGGCCATCGCCTACCGCGTCGAGGTCGGCGTATGCCTGGCCAGTGGTGATCCGATCGGCGATCAGAAGGCCTGGCCACAGGCCATCGAGGCCTGGCTCGGACTGTGTCAGACCTACGGCTGGGCACCGGGTGTCATGGGCGCCAGTTCCACCGCCGCGGAGTCCTTCCGTGCGGCAGGGCTCAACGCACTGCAGCTCGGCGACGAGGCGATCCTGCACCCCGACAGTTTCCGGCTGTCCGGACCCGATATGCGAGCGGTGCGCCAGGCCGTGGGCCGCGCCCGCCGTTCGGCAGTGAGCGTACGGATCCGCCGGCACCGTGATATCTCCTCCCAGGAGATGGCCCGGGTCATCAAGCAGGCCGATACATGGCGCGACACCGACGATGAGCGTGGTTTCTCGATGGCCCTCGGGCGCCTCGGAGACCCTGCCGATGGTGATTGTCTACTCGTCGAGGCCGTCCAGGACGAACAGGTTGTCGCCATGCTGTCGTTGGTTCCGTGGGGCAACACCGGCGCGTCGTTGGACCTGATGCGCCGATCACCTCAATCCCCCAACGGCACCATCGAATTGATGGTCAGCGAACTCTGTATGCAAGCCGACAGCATCGGGGTGACCCGGATCTCGCTGAATTTCGCAATGTTCCGCGCGGCCTTTGAGCAGGGTTCACAGCTGGGCGCTGGGCCGGTAGCCCGGCTGTGGCGCTGGCTTCTGGTCTTCTTCTCCCGCTGGTGGCAGCTGGAGGCGCTGTACCGGTCGAACATGAAGTATCAGCCCGAGTGGGTGCCGCGCTTCGCCTGCTACGAGGACGCCAGGGTGGTCCCGCGCGTCGGGGTGGCGTCGGTGATCGCCGAAGGTTTTCTGGTGCTGCCTTTTTCTCGGCGGCACCAGCAGCCGCATACCGGCCAGCACATCGCGGCGCCGGGAACACTGGTGGCCACTGGGTTGCTGCATTCCGACGGGACTGCCCCCGACGTCGGCGGCTTCGAGGCCGATCTGCCCGACGACGGTCAGCCTCGCCTGCCCGAACAGGTGCGGGTGCGGATGGCCAAACTCCGGGCACTTCAGCATGACGGCGTCGACGCCTATCCGGTGGGCCGGCCACCCAGCCACACCGTGGCGCAGGCGCTGGCCGCCGACGACGGCGCGGTCGTCACAGTGGCGGGCCGAGTGCTGCGGGTGCGTGACTACGGCGGAGTATCGTTCGCCCGACTGCGCGACTGGTCCGGCGAGGCCCAGCTACTGCTCGACAACTCTCTGCTCAGCGAGTCCAGCACATCGGACTTCACCCGCGCGATCGACCTGGGTGACCTAATCGAAGTGACAGGAACCATGGGGCGCAGTCGATCTGGCTCCCGGTCGGTCATCGTGAACCAGTGGCGTCTGATCGGTAAGTGCCTGCGGCCGCTGCCCGACAAGTGGAAGGGACTCACTGACCAGGAGGCCCGCCTACGTACGCGCTATGTCGACCTGGCGATCAACACAGAGGCGCGAGATGTCATCCAAGCCCGCAGCGCAGTCGTGCGCTCTATCCGCGAAACCCTCTTCGCAAAAGGGTTTTTAGAGGTCGAGACGCCGATCCTGCAGCAGATCCACGGCGGCGCCAACGCGCGGCCGTTTCTCACCCACATCAACGCCTACGATCTCGACCTGTATCTGCGCATTGCACCCGAGCTGTACCTGAAGCGGTTGTGCGTCGGTGGAGTGGAGCGGGTGTTCGAGCTGGGCCGCGCCTTCCGCAACGAGGGGGTCGACTCCAGCCACAACCCGGAGTTCACCTTGCTGGAGGCGTATCAGGCGCACGCCGACTACAACGTGTGGATTGCCGGGTGCCGTGAGCTGATCCAGAACGCTGCCCAAGCCACCAACGGCGAGCAGGTGTTTCTCCGGCCCCGTGCGGACGGCGTGCGGGAACCGGTCGACGTTTCCGGACGCTGGCCTGTCAAGACGGTGCACGGCGCGGTGTCCGAAGCGTTGGGCGAGGACATCGGACCGCGGACCGACCGGGCCACGCTGCGCCGATTGTGCGACGGCGCCGGCATCCCGTACCTCACTCACTGGGATACCGGCGCGTTGGTGTTGGAGCTCTATGAGCGATTGGTGGAGGACCACACCGAGGGGCCCACGTTCTACACCGACTTTCCGACGACGGTGTCTCCCCTGACCCGACCGCACCGCCGCATCCCCGGACTCGCCGAACGCTGGGATCTGGTCGCCTGGGGCGTCGAACTCGGAACCGCCTACAGCGAGCTCACCGACCCTGTTGAGCAGCGCCGCCGTCTCCAGGAACAGTCGCTCCTGGCTGCCGGCGGTGACCCCGAGGCGATGGAACTCGACGAGGATTTCCTACAGGCCATGGAATACGCGATGCCGCCGACCGGCGGACTGGGGATGGGCGTGGATCGGGTAGTCATGCTCATCACCGGCCGCAGTATTCGCGAAACTCTGCCGTTCCCGTTGGCCAAACCGCGTTAGGCCGGCAGCCGGCCGCTCGCATCGACAGCTGCTCGGTGGTCTGGGCGGAGTACCGTGGTCGTCATGCCGGACGAACCCAATACCGAGATCGACACCGGTTACACCGCCGACGGTGTGCCGACGTTCGAGTCGATCCGCGAGAAGATCGAGACGCGGCATGCGACATCAATCGGATCAGCCGAGCTCGCCGCCGAGACTCCAGAAGGCCGCAGCGTCGAGGAACAGTACGCTGCGCGCCAAGAGGCGGCCGCCGAGCGTCTCGCGCAGATCCGCGAATCCATTCGCAGGGAGAGCGGCGCTCAGTAGCATCGGCCCGCCACCAACTCGGTTGCTAAGCGGTGATCTTGCGACGGCGAACCTTCTGTGGCTTTCGGCGCGAAACTCCCAACGATTCGGCGAGGAAGTGGCCGGTATGGCTGTCGACGTTCGCGGCGACGTCTTCCGGCGTCCCCGCCGCGACCACGGTGCCGCCACCCGATCCCCCGTCGGGACCCATGTCGACGATCCAGTCAGCGGTCTTGATCACGTCCAGGTTGTGTTCGATGACGATGACCGTATTGCCCTTGTCGACAAGGCCGTTGATCACCATCAGGAGCTTGCGGATGTCCTCGAAGTGCAGTCCGGTCGTCGGCTCGTCCAGGATGTAGACCGTGCGACCGGTCGAGCGTTTCTGTAATTCGGACGCCAACTTCACCCGCTGGGCTTCGCCGCCGGACAGGGTGGGGGCCGGCTGCCCCAACCGCACGTAGCCCAATCCCACGTCGACCAACGTCTTCAGGTAACGGTGGATGGACGTGATCGGCGCAAAGAACTCGGCTGCTTCCTCGATGGACATGTCGAGGACCTCGGCGACGGTCTTGCCTTTGTAGTGCACCTCGAGGGTTTCGCGGTTGTAGCGGGCTCCCTGGCAGACCTCGCAGGGGACATAGACGTCGGGAAGGAAGTTCATCTCGATCTTGATGGTGCCGTCGCCGGAGCAGGCCTCACAGCGGCCGCCCTTGACGTTGAAGGAGAACCGCCCGGGCTGATATCCCCGCACCTTGGCTTCGGTGGTCGCCGCGAAAAGGGTGCGGATCTTGTCGAACACACCCGTATAGGTGGCGGGGTTGGACCGCGGCGTCCTGCCGATCGGCGACTGGTCGACCCGGACCAGCTTGTCGACGTGCTCCAAACCCGTCACCCGTGTGTGCCGCCCCGGAACCTGCCGTGCTCCGTTGAGCTTGTTGGCCAACACCGAAGCCAAGATGTCGTTGACGAGGGTCGACTTGCCGGATCCCGACACGCCGGTCACCGAGGTGAGCACTCCCAACGGGAACGCCACGTCGATTGTGCGCAGGTTGTGCTCGCGGGCTCCAACGACCGCGAGCTGGCGTTTGCTGTCGGCCGGCCGGCGCATCGCGGGGATCTCGATCTGCTCTTTACCCGCAAGGTAGGCGCCGGTAATCGAATCCGGATTCTTGATCAACTCCGCGTAAGGACCGCTGTGCACGATCTGACCACCGTGCTCACCTGCCGCCGGGCCGATGTCGACAACCCAGTCGGCGTGAGCGATGGTGTCGAGATCATGCTCGACGACGATGAGGGTGTTGCCGAGGTCACGCAGCCGCACCAGGGTATCGATCAACCTACGGTTGTCGCGCTGGTGCAGTCCGATGGACGGTTCATCGAGCACGTAGAGTACGCCGACGAGGCCCGACCCGATCTGGGTGGCCAACCGGATGCGTTGCGCCTCACCGCCGGACAGCGTCGCGGCTGCCCGGGAGAGCGACAGGTACTCCAACCCGACATCGAGCAGGAACCCCAGCCGTGACTGAATCTCCTTCAGCACCTGGCCGGCGATCGCCTGTTCCCTGGCGCCCAGGGTGAGCGCGTTGAGGAAAGCCGCGCACTCGGCGATGGACATCTCGGCGACCTGCGCGATCGACTTCGTGCCGAAATCCCCGGCGGTCAACGCGACCGCCAAGATCTCTGGTTTGAGACGGGCGCCGTCGCATTCCGGGCAGGGCACGTCACGCATGAAACCTTCCAGGCGCTCCTTCGTCTGTTCGGAGTCGGTCTGCTCCATGCGCCGGTGCAGGAACGCCATCACACCTTCGAAATCCGCGTAGTAGGACCGCCTGCGCCCGTACCGATTCTTGTACCGCACGTGGACCTGCTCGTCACAACCCTCGAGAATCGCCTTGCGGGCCTTGACGGGGAGTTTCTTCCATGGGGTGTCGACATCGAACCCCAACTGATCGCCGAGGCCGGACAGCATTCGGGTGAAGTACTCGGCGGTGTGTCCCATCGCCCAGGGTGCGACGGCACCTTCGGCCAGAGTCAGGTCGGGGTCGGGCACCACCAGATCGGGGTCGACCTCTTTCTTGATCCCCAGGCCGACGCACTCCGGACACGCACCGTAAGGCGAGTTGAAGGAGAAGGACCGGGGCTCGAGATCGTCGACGGCCAGTGGATGGCCGTTGGGGCAGGCCAGCTTTTCGGAGAATCGTTGTTCGCGGGGACTATCGGTCTCCCCATCTCGGTCGTCGGGAAACTCGAGAACGACGATGCCGTCGGCCAGGTTCAGCGCGGTTTCGACCGAGTCGGTGAGGCGCTGCTTGGAGCTGGCCTTGACCGTCAGGCGGTCGACTACCACCTCGATGTCGTGCTTCTCCTGCTTCTTCAGCTTCGGCGGGTCGGTCAGGGAGTGGACCACACCGTCGATCCGCACCCGGCTGTAGCCCTGGGTGTTGAGCTTGTCGAACAGGTCGACGAACTCTCCCTTACGGGTGCGGACTACCGGTGCGAGTACCTGAAAGCGCAGACCTTCATCCATCGCGAGCACCTGGTCGACGATCTGCTGCGGCGTTTGTCGGGCAATACGCTCCCCGCACACCGGGCAGTGCGGCGTGCCGGCCCGGGCATAGAGCAGCCGCAGGTAGTCGTAGACCTCGGTGATGGTGCCGACGGTTGAGCGCGGGTTGCGGTTGGTCGACTTCTGATCGATCGATACCGCAGGTGACAGGCCCTCGATGAAGTCGACGTCCGGCTTGTCCATCTGCCCGAGGAACTGTCGCGCGTATGCCGACAACGACTCCACGTAGCGGCGTTGCCCCTCGGCGAAGATGGTGTCGAACGCCAGCGACGACTTACCGGAGCCGGAAAGCCCGGTAAACACGATTATCGCGTCGCGGGGCAGGTCGAGATCGACACCACGCAGATTGTGCTCGCGGGCACCCTTGACGATGAGACGGTCAGCCAACGGTGTCCTTTCATCGGGCAGACGCGGTACACGACCATGCTAGGTGTGCCCGCCGACAAGTTGCGCCGACGGTGCGGTGCTAACCCATCCGCGGAAGTAACGTAGGTGACCATGACGCAGGTCGACGAAACCTATACCGGACATGTAGAGCCTCGGACCGCAGCTCGACGCACCTTGCCCGGCGCCTCGATCGTCAAGGTGTCCGTCGGCCCCATGGACAACAATGCCTACCTGGTGACCTGTTCCGCGACCGGTGAGACGCTTCTCATCGACGCGGCCAACGACCCCTCGATCCTTCTCGAACTGATCGAGCAGAATGCGCCGAAGTTGTCGTTGATCGTCACCAGCCACCAGCACCAGGACCATTGGATGGCACTATCGGAGGTCGCCGCGGCCACGGGCGCCCCGACCGCGGCACATCGGTTGGATGCCGGTCCGCTGCCCGTGACGCCCGACCGGCTGCTGGCCGATGGCGACACCATCGACGTCGGGGAACTCACCTTTGATGTCATCCACCTGCGCGGCCACACTCCGGGCTCGGTGGCGCTGGCGCTCGCCGGTCCAGCCGCGGGCAGTGAGGTCCAGCTGTTCACCGGCGATTGCCTGTTTCCCGGCGGTCCCGGTCGGACTACCCGCCCAGACGAGTTTCAGTCACTGATGGACGATCTTGAAGCGAAGGTGTTCGCGCAGTACCCGGATGACACAGCCATCTATCCCGGTCACGGCGATGACACCACGCTCGGAGTCGAACGTCCGCACCTGGCGGAATGGCGCGAACGCGGCTGGTAGTCCGCGCGTCATTGCTATCGTTCTCTCAGGTCTTTCCCAGGATTATCGAACCGGCGGTGCAGGCCAGTGTGTCGAGAGAAAAGGTGGTTGCTCGTGTCCGCGAACCCGACTTCGGAACATCCGAAGCGCCCATCTGCCCGCGCCCTGCTGCGTCGCCGCCTTGCGGGCGGGCTGAGCGCGGCGGCGATGGTCAGTGCGGGTGCGTTGGCGATGGGCCCCGCCGGCGTGTCGGAGCCTGCGGTGGTTAGTGCGGACGTGCGGTTGGCGTCGTTCGGGTCGGTGCTGCACGCCGCGCCGCTGAGCCCGGCCAACCAGGACACGTTGTGGTGGCTGGAGGGTGATCGGACGTTCGGCGATCCGACTAGGCGCACCCCGACCGCCCCGGCCGCGGCGTCGAGCACGATGTTGGGCAACGCGTTGGCCGGCCCCGGCGGGCTGTTCACTGCCGACCGGTGCGGATTGATCTGCAACGGCGCCGATGGTTCGGCTCCCGGCGAGAACGGTCAAGGTGGGGGTTGGCTGTTTGGCAACGGCGGAAACGGTGCTGACGGCGCAGCGGGTCAGGCTGGCGGCAGCGGCGGGGTCGGCGGTTTCCTATTCGGGCGCGGGGGCAACGGTGGCCGTGGCGGGGCCGGCGCTGACGGCGGGGCCGGTGGCGATGGTGGTCTGTTGATCGGCTTTGGCGGCACCGGCGGTGACGGCGGGGATGCCGCTACCGCTGGCGGGGCCGGCGGTAACGGCGGGGCCGGTGGTAGTGCCCAGGACGTGTCTTGGGTCGGCTACGGCGGCGCCGGCGGCAACGGCGGGGCCGGAGCCGACGGTACTGATGGCACGGACGCGGTCATGTCCGGCGACCCCGGCACCAGTGGTACTGCCGGTGGTGCCGGCGGGTCCGGTGGGGCCGGCGGGTCGGGCAGTTCAGTCTTCGGCGTCGGCGGGTTCGGCGGGTTCGGCGGGGCTGGCGGTAACGGCGGGTCCGGCGGTGACGGCGCGGCTGGTGCGGATGCTGTGCTGGCCGGCGACCCCGGCCAGGATGGCGGGGACGGGGGCGCCGGCGCTGACGGCGGAGCAGGCGGGACCGGCGGTAATGCCGGTGTCGGGCGGTATCTGTTCTTCTTCCCCTCCAACGGCGCTAACGGAAACGGCGGACCGGGCGGGGACGGCGGGGACGCCGGCACTCCCGGCGACGGCGGCAACGGCGCTGACGGAGACGCGGTCACCATCGACGGCGGCGATGGCGGCGACGGTGGGAATCCGGGTGCGGTAGGCACCGGCGGTGACGGCGGTGCGGCCGGCACCGGGGGTACCGGGGGCAATATCGGCGCCACCGGTCTAGACGGCGCCGAGGTAATCGGCCCGGCCGGTAACGGCGGTCTAGGCGCAGACGGCTTCAGCGCCGTGGCGGCTGGCGGCGACGGCGGTAACGGCGGCTTCGGCGGTAACGGCGGTTCCAACGGTGACGGCGGTGACGGCGGTGACGGCGGTAACGGCGGCGACAACCCCGCGGGCAACGGCGGTGACGGCGGCACCGGCGGCTTCGGCGGTTTCGGGGGCTCTACCAGCGGCAACGGCGGCTTCGGCGGTTTCGGCGGTGACGGCGGCAACGCTGGCGACAACGCCGCCGGAGACAGCGTCGGCGGTGCCGGTGGTGACGGCGGGTTCGGCGGTCCGAGCACGATCGGGTTCGGCGGTGACGGCGGCTTCGGCGGTGACGGCGGCGACGGCGGTAACGACGCCGGTGGCGACAGTGTCGGCGGCCGCGGCGGTTTGGGCGGTCTCGGTGGAATCGGCGGCGCCGGAGCGGACGGTGGTGACGGCGGCTTCGGCGGTGACGGCGGTGACGGCGGTGACAACCCCTTTGGCGCGAGTCGCGGAGGCGCAGGCGGGCTCGGTGGTCCCGGTGGCGAGAGCTCCGGTTTCGACGGCGGGTCCGGTGGTCTTGGCGGGTCCGGCGGCAGTGGTGGTGACGACGCATTTTTTAGCGTCGGCGGCGCCGGCGGCGATGGCGGCGACGGCGCCCCGGGCGAGACCACCGGTGGGGCCGGCGGCGATGGCGCATCTGGCGGCAATGGGGGCGACAACGCCAGTGGTAACAGCGTTGGTGGCGACGGCGGTGCCGGCGGTATCGGCGGAAACAGCACTAGCGGGGCCGGCGGGGATGGCGGCGCGGGTGCTGCTGGTGGAGACGCCGTTGACACCTCCCCTCTGGACAGCTCCGGAGGTCTCGGCGGCAATGGTGGTG
>JAHZJB010000134.1 GCA_022601135.1 Actinomycetes bacterium
AGCCATCGGAACCGCTGCCGGTTGGGCGCGCACAGCCCGACGGCGGCCAGCAGCGCCAGCACGACAACGAGATCGGGCAGGTAGCGCAATGACTGCGCCAACTCCAGAGCGGTGAAACGCGACGATCGCATGAGATAGATGGGAACTTGGCAGGCCACGGCGTAGCCCAGTGCTGCCAGCCAGACAATTCCGATGCGCTGCTTGTGCAGCATCGTCAGCGCGATGGTTGACGCCAGCGCGACCCAGCCCAGGATCATCACCGCCGGCGGCGGCGTCGCCCACGGCGAGGCCGGTGCCCATCGTTGCCAATCCCACGGCCCACCAGCCAAACCCGGGACTATGCCGTGAGTAAACGAGCGCCACAGCAAGTCCCAGGTCATCGACACGTCGAAACTCCAGCGCTGCTGATCCACCACCATGAGATAGACGCCGACCCAAGCAACTGTGAGTGTCAGGCACGGCACCCACAGGCGCGCCCCGCGACGCCAAACCGTCCGGATCGATCCGCTGCCGGTTACCTGGCAATAGAGCGCGCTGACGGTGAAAGCGACGAACGGAATGATCGCTGACTTTTCGAAGAACAGCAGCCCGCCGAAGTAGGCCAGCGTGGCGGTGAGCGCATAGCGGCGGTTGCCGGTGCGCACCAACTGGATCGCGTCGGCGCACACCCATGCCAGGGCCGCCAGCATGGGAAGTGAGTTCAAGGCGGCCGCCCACCAGGCGAATCCGGGCACCGCCAACGGCGTGAACAGAGCGAACACCAATGGCACCAGGAGCGCCGGGCGCCAGCCCAGGATCACGTACAACGCCCGGAGCAGGGCCAGCGACGCCAGCAGCGTGAGCACCACAAGGCTGATGGCGGGGCCAACCCAGTTCAGCGGCGCAAGCCTGGTGATGGCGCCGGCTACCAGGAACGCACCCGGCATCACATGACCGTCGTGGTCGTCGAAGAGGTATGCCGGTGACAGCAGGCTCTGGGTACCGGCCCGGCCGACCAGGATCAAATCGTCCCAGTAGAAGTAGCCGCCGAAGGCAAGCACCGCCCGGACGAACAACTGCAGGACGATCAGCGCCAGGGCTGCGCGGGCGACCCAGGATCTCACGGGCGCGGGTAGGCGTCTCCGGCGTGCTGCCGGGCGGCCCACGCCGAGGCCACCATGTCCTCGAGGGAATGCCGCATGGCCCAGCCCAGATCACGTGCGGCGAGATCGCCGGCGGCCACGATGCGCGCGGGGTCCCCCGGCCTTCGCGGCATGATCTGGGGCTCGAAATCCAACCCGGTAACTGTCCGGATCGCGGTCATGATCTCGCGCACCGAGGTGCCCGCACCGCTACCGAGGTTGTACATCGGCTCGACCGGTAGCCCTTCGTCGAGTCGCTGCGCCGCAGCGACATGTGCCAGCGCGAGGTCGGCGACGTGGATGTAGTCGCGGACGCAAGTGCCGTCCGGCGTCGGGTAGTCGTCGCCGTAGATTCTCGGCGTCGCGTCGCGGTAGAGCATGTCGAACACCTTCGGAAACAAGTTATGCGGGCTGGTGTCGAACAGCAATTCCGAGCCCGATCCGACGACGTTGAAGTATCGGAGACTGGTTTGACGAAGACCGGTGGCACGCTGGGCGTCGCGCAGCAGCCATTCGCCGATCAGTTTCGTTTCCCCATAGGGGGATTCGGGTTTCGTGGGGGTGGTCTCGTCGACGATGCCGACATCCGGTGTGCCGAAGGTGGCCGCGCTCGAGGAGAACACGATGCGGTCGACACCGGTAAGCTCCATCGCCTGGAGCAGGTTGATCGTTGCCGAAACGTTCTGCTCGTAGGTGTGCAGCGGACGTTTCACAGATTCGCCCGCATACTTGTATCCCGCGATGTGGATGACGCCGCGTAGGTCGAAGCGCCGCAGCGTGTCCTCGATCAGCGGCCGGTCAAGCAGGGTGCCGCGGATGAAGGTCGCGGATTCCGGAACGAATTGCTCGTATCCGCTGGACAGGTCGTCGATCACCACCACCGGGACCTCGGCGTCCAGCATGGAGCGAACTACGTGCGATCCGATGTATCCGGCACCACCGGTCACCAGCCAGCCCATCTCGTCTCCCTGTGTATTCGGCCCCCGGTGTGCAGCGTATTCGGCTGCCGCCGGCGGAAGTCGGCCAGGCTTGGCGCCTCAGTTCTCGGCTAAGTGCAGCGCGGTCAAGTGCATCGCTATCCCCAGCAGCGGGCCACACAGGAGGGCGACCACTGTTCGCACTTCGAGTTCAAGTGGAAGCAGCAACAGCAGTGTCGAGGCCACCGTGGCACACAACCAGCCTGCCGAATAGGCCCGATGCAGTGCCGCGGCCACCGTTGCCGCGCCGGTCAGCGTCAGCAGGGCGATGGCCACCGCTGCCGCGGTGAACCAGGCGAGCAGTGCGCCGTCGGCCAGGTATTGCGCGCCGAAGGCTTCCTCGAGCACCCAGGGCCCGAATTTTCCCGCGAGTCCGACCCCGACCACGCCGAGCGCACCGATCAATGCCGCGGGCACCACCAGCGCCTTCATCCGGTGCGTACGTTGGTCGACGAAGTGCGCGATCAGGTTGCCCTGCATGGCGGTCAGCGGTACCAGCAGCGGCGCGCGGGTCAGCGTCACCGCGAGGATCACCACCCCGCCCGCTGCGCCGAGATCGCCTCCCGATGTGACTTTGAGCAGTACCGGAAAGCCCATCACCAGCACCGCGCTGGCGCCGGCCGCAGCGATCGAGTGCCCCGCCCCCCGCACGAAGGTCACCGTTGGGCTCACTGCGTGCAGGCGTGCGGCGTGTCGCGTCGCCGGCGAGGTGAACAACATCAGCAGCCACGCGATCGAGCCGGCGACGGTTGCCCAAAGATATCCGCCGAGCCCCCAGCCCACCACGAAGGTGGCCGCTGCCAATGTGACCCGCAGCAGTGCGTCGGCAACCATCAGGGCGCCGTATTCGGACCAACGGTTGACTCCGGCGAGCGCGCCGAGGAGGGTCGTGTGCAGACAGAACCCGGCCAATCCGACGCACAACAGCGCAATGCTCAGCAGGTGATCTTCGATGAACACCTGCGCCGACCACAGCGGCGAGGTGGCGGCGATCGCCACCGCGGCGGCCAGTCCGACCCCGGCTGCGACCCGCATCGGGTGGGCGCCTTCGGATGCTGCCGCTGCTTGGCTGTCGGCGTGTGCCGCGGAGCGGATCTCGCGTGTGGTCTCCTGCAACAGACCGAACGCGGCGCCGCTGGCCAGTCCGAACGCGCCCCAGAACACTCCGAAAACGGAGAATCCGGCGGGCTCGA
Organism: Actinomycetes bacterium; assembly: GCA_022601135.1. Taxonomy (GTDB): domain Bacteria; phylum Actinomycetota; class Actinomycetes; order Mycobacteriales; family Mycobacteriaceae; genus Mycobacterium. The sequence continues at coordinate 3,292 of JAHZJB010000134.1, forward strand.
GATCGCGCGCGGCCAGGTAGAGAACGGCGTAGCCGCACAGCGCGGACAGCGCCGTCGCCACCCCAACACGTACCACGCTGCCCCGGGTGACGGCTCCTGAGGCCCCCGCGATCGCGTCGGTCACGCCCGCGCGTCCAGCGGCGGAAGCCGGGTGGAGTAGAGCCACCCGTCCCACAGGGCGTCCAGCGAATCGGTGGAATACTGCCCGGCCAAATCCGTGAAGTCGTCGGTCACCACATTGCTGTGCCGGTAACGCGTCGTCCAATCCCTGAGCAGCGCGAAGAAAGAGGTGTCGCCGATCTTGCTGCGCAGAGCGTGCAGGGTCAGCGCGCCGCGTTTATACACCCGGTCGTCGAACATGTCGCGCGGGCCGGGGTCGGCCAGCACCATGTCCTGTGCCGAACGGCTCAACCGTTGGTGGTACTCGCCGGCCAGCTCTTCAACGCTGCGCCCTCCGCTGTGCTCTGACCACAGCCACTCCGCGTAGCACGCGAAGCCTTCATGCAACCAGATGTGGCGCCAATGCCGTGCGGTGACAGAGTTTCCGAACCACTGGTGGGCCAGTTCGTGCGCGATCAGCCGTTCCGAACTGCGCTTTCCATCGCAATGGTTGGCGCCGAAGATGGATATTCCCTGCGCTTCGACAGGAATCTCCAGATCATCATCGGTTACCACCACCGTGTAACCGTCGGCCAACGGATACGGGCCGAACATCGTGACGAACAATGCCATCATCTGCGGCTGGCGCCCGAAGTCGGATTCGAAGTTTGCGCGTAGCCGGTCCGGCAGTACCGAGAAGGTCTCCACGCCGTTCTTCGACATTCGGTGCCGCTGGTAAACCCCGATCTGCAGCGTGATGAGATACGTCGAGGTGGGTTCAGCCTGCTCGTAAGTCCAGGTTGTCATGCCGGCACGGGCCCGGCGGGCCAACAACTTGCCGTTGGCGATAGCGAAATATTTTCTCTCCGTGCTGATCTGGATTTGGAAACTGGCCTTGGCGCTCGGATGGTCGTCACACGGAAACCAGGACGCCGCCCCATTGGGTTGGCCGGCGACAAGCACACCTTCGGTCAACTCTTCGAAACCGACTTCGCCCCAATGGGAACGGATCGGTTGGGGACTTCCGCCGTAACGCACAAAGACCGTCATGGTGGTGCCGGTAGGTAGGCGGTCGGCAACGGTGATGTGCAGTTTGCCTGCAGCGGAACGGAACTGCGATGGCCGACTGCCGTTCACGGTCACCTTGGAAACGGCGAGCGCATCGGAGAGGTCCAGGGTGAAGCCCGTCAATTCGGCCAACGTGACGGCCGTGATGGTCGCCGAGCCCGCCAGCCGGTTGATCGCGATCTTGTATTCGAGTTCGAGTTCGTAGCGGGACACCCTGTAGCCGAAATTGCCGGTGGTGGGTATGTAGGGGTCGACGACGGGTTGGCCGCTCTTCTTGGCTACCTGTCCGCGCCGGGTCACGCGACTGCCGACTTTTTCGGCGCGGGCTCCGGCGAGACCGATCCGCCGTCCTTCTTGCGAGTCGGGTTCCACGGCGTGATCGGATTGCCCTGCCATCGCGTCGACGGCGGTACCTCGTCACCGCGCATCACCAGCGAGGATGGTCCGATGGTGGTTCCCGCACCGATACGAGCGGCGGGCAACGCGACACAGTGCGGGCCCAGCGTAGCGCCGGGATCGAGGACGACGGTGTCCATCCGCATGATGCGGTCGTGGAACACATGGGTCTGTACGACGCATCCCCGGCTGACGGTGGCACCTTCCCCGAGAGTGACGAGGTCGGCTTCGGGCAGCCAATAGGTCTCACACCACACGCCCCGGCCTATGCTCGCTCCCAACGCCCGCAACCATAGATTCATCACCGGCGTTCCTGCCGCGGCCCGAGCAAACCACGGCGCCGCCACCGTTTCGACGAAGGTGTCCGACACTTCGTTGCGCCAGACGAATGGCGACCACAGCGGATGTTCGATCGCGGTGATCCTTCCGACCACAATCCATTTGGCAACCACAGCGGTGGCGCCGGCCACGGCTCCCGCGACCAGAAGGACGAGCCCGGCGGCCAGGACTGCAGTTGGCCAGCCCGTCGTCACCACCAGGGACTGAATGGCGAACAACACCGCCAATCCGATGGTGAACGTCGCAACAACGGGGATGAGCCGGAAGGTCTCCACGGTGGCGCGCAACGCCTTGAGGCGCACAGATGGATGGAATGTGCGTAGTGCGTCGGCGGCGGTCGGCTCACGGCGCAGCCGCACCGGCGGGCTCCCAAGCCAGGATGAGCCGGTCTTGGCCTTGTGCGGTGCGGCAGAGAGCACCGCGACCAGTCCGTCGTCGGGCACCCGGCGTCCCGGCTGGGTGATGCCGGAATTGCCCAAGAAAGCCCGCTTCCCGATCGTCGCCCGGGCGACGTGGATCCATCCGCCACCCAGTTCGTAGGAGGCGACCATGGTGTCGTCTGCGAGGAACGCGCTGTCCTCCACCACGGTGAACTTGGGGATGAGCAGCGCCGTCGAGATCTCGGTTCCCCTGCCCACTTTCGCCCCCAGCAGGCGAAGCCACCAGGGTGTGAGCAGACTGGCATAGACCGGGAACAAGTAGTTGCGGGCCGCATCCATCAGACGTTCGGTGGCCCACAGTTGCCAGCCCGAACGGCTGCGCACCGGGTGATAACCCTCGCGCAGGCCGATGGCGAGCAGTCGCACCGCCAACACCGTGAGCGCCGCGTACACCAGCAGGGCGGTCAGCGTGGCCGGCGCGACCCACAGGAGCGCCGGCAGCACCGCCTCACCCACCGACCCCGTGCCGCGTATCGCCCACCCGAGGACGGCCAGCCCGGCGGCCAGGGCGGTTAGCGGCAGCGCCCCCAGCAACAGTGATGTCACGCCGTACATGGCGACCCACATCGGCGCCCGGGCCGGACGGTGGTCCGGCCACGGATGTCTGGCCTTGCCGGACTTCGCCGCGGGGGAACCCTTCCAGTACTGCCGGTTCTTCACCTTCCCGACGACGGCCGAGCCGGGTGCGACGTCAGCGTTCTTGCCGACCACGGCGCCGGGAAGCAGCGTCGTTCGGGTGCCGACCGTCGCATCGTTGCCAACGGTGATGGGACCGACATGGAACAGGTCGCCGTCTATCCAATGGCCCCTCAGATCGACCTCGGGCTCGATGGAGCACCGATGGCCCAGCTTCAGCATCCCGGTCACCGGGGGAGCGGAGTGCAGGTCGACAGCCTTACCGACGTTGTTGCCCAACGCACGGGCGTAATACACCAGCCAGGGTGCGCCGGCCATGTTCTCCGCGCCGCCGGCCTCGGCCAGGCGCTCGGCCAGCCACACCCGCAGATGCTCCGGCCCGCCACGGCGGTAGGTTCCCGGCGCCAGACTCCCGACCAGAACGCGGGCCCCGAACACCGCGATGCCCATGCGGCCCACCGGCGTGATGAACACCAGGAAACCCGCGAGGATCCACCACCAGCTGACCGGTCTGGCCCATGGCACCAGCGACAGCGAGGCGGCGACATTGTTGGCGACCGCCAACCAGAGCACCCACTGCATGCCGGTGAGCATCGCCAGCGGCACTGTCAGCGCGATCTGCACCGCCTGGGTCAGGCGTGGTACCGGTTTCACCGTCCGGCTTTGGGCGTCCGGCGGCCTCCCGAGTTCGTCCAGGTAGGCGGCGAGCGATCCCAGCCGCGGACGATCGTAGAGCTCGGCGACCGTCAGCTGGGGGTACCGCTGTCGCAGCGCAGAGATCAACTGTGCCGCAGACAGGGACCCGCCGCCCAGGGCGAAGAAGTCCGCCTCGGGGCCGTCAACCGGAGCGGCGAGCACGTCACGCCACTGTGCGGCCAGCCAGCCCAGGGTGCCGCCCAACTCGGGTGCGCTGTCGTCGTCGGTACCGACCGGCCACGGCAGCGCGTCTCGATCCACCTTTCCGGAAGTCCGGGTAGGCAGCTCGTCGACCGTCACCAGCGCGGGCACCAGCGCGGCCGGCAGCGCTGCGGACAGCTGAGCGCGGGCGTCGGCGA
>JAHZJB010000135.1 GCA_022601135.1 Actinomycetes bacterium
ACTAGGAAAGACCTTGACCAGGCGTGGACAGCAGACGACCAACAGCGGGACCGCGCCCTGGGCTCGCTACTTGAGGACGGCCTCGTGGAGCAGACTACCGACGGCAGATTCGCACTCTGCGGGGAAGGCGACGACGGGCCACTCGCCTAAACACGCTCTAGAAGCGCGTCACTGGTTGCGTCGATGGCGCCCATGGTGCCGTGGACACGGATGCGGCCGTCACTGGGGTCGGTGGTTGCACAAACGATGCCGCACTCTCCACTGTCGATCCGCCGGGCAATCACTGGAGAGCGCTGCATCAATGCGAGACCTACCTCCAGGATGTGGGAGCTGCAGACATCGTCGAACATTTCTGTTGCCCTGCGGCGCCGAACAATCGAGGACATCGCCTGCTCGATGGCGACGCGGGTGGCGCCATCGGGAATGCTGATGTCGTTCCAGGCCCGAATAGCCGCCTGAATGGCGGAGCAGTCCTCGTGACCGAGGATCACGATCAACGGAACGCCGAGGCCATCGACTGCGTGCTCCATGGTGGCCAGCACGCCCACGTCGATGACATGACCCCACGTGCTGACATCGATCAACGAACCGGCACCGTGGCCGAGCAGTACGTCACTGGCGGCGTCGGCCTCGGCGCAGCGGAAGACCGCTGCATGCGGTGGACAGGTGCGAGCGGCCAAGCGGTGGAACGCGACCTGACGGTCGTTGCCTTCCTGCAGGCGCTGCCATGCCAGGGTTGGATCAGACATTTCCGGTATTCCTTTCACTAGGGAGGGGTTAGGTGGTGCAGGTGAAGTACTCGGGCCGGCTGACATAGGTTTCGGTGACGAACAGAACGCCCGACGACGCGTCGAGTAATGGGCGTAGCCCTGCCAGCAGAGCCTCGACCTTGTCCTCGGGAACGACCGTGATGAGCAGTTCCAGCGCGGCTTGCTGGTTGAACAGCAACCGCCCTTGGCGGTAGCCGTGATGACCGAGCCCGGACACTCCGGACAGACTGGTGAAGCCGGTGGCGCCGACACTTCGAATGAGGTCCTGCGCGGCCGGCGCGTCCTCACCCGGGAGCACCAATTCGATCTTGATCATCTTGGTCAGCGATGGTGTGGTCATCGGATCTTCTCCTCTTCGCGCAGCGCCATGCTGCGAGTTGTGTTGTCCCACGATTGCCACCCGCTGTGCGTCCAGCGTTGCCAGCCCTGGTGGGAGTTCTCGCGGGCGGCTACGGCGATCCAGTCGTTTCCTATGAGCCTCTGCAGAACGGGGTTTCGCCCGACAATCGCATCGATCCGCGACAGCGGAGCCTGCACAACAGCGAGCAGCCGAACGGGCTCGTGGATGAGCCGTTCACCATCCACGACGGATTGTCTGGGCAGACCGAGACGCAGGTCGCCGTTGTGCCCGGCGATAACTCCAGCGGTACCCACGACGTTGTGGATCGTCTTGGTTCCGGCTCCGAAGGCTTCCGGGGCGACCGCGGAAAAGTAGTACTGGGAGTTGATCCACTGCGCCACCACCAACGGGGCTGTCAGGATTGTTTCCAGGGCACCGCCGTCTGGGTCGACATCGGCGTCGTACGAGTGCAGGAAAACACGACGCTGTAGGTCGATTCCCACAGAGACTTCACGGGGTGCGATGACGAACGCCGCGTTGCCGGCCAAACCCCATTCGGGGTACACCTGCGCCCAGTCCACCGACCTGCGGTAAACATGACGCGCAGCCCGGGCGAGCGATGTCGGCATCGGGGCACCGGGAAGTCCCGCGCACCGCTCGGCAGCGAGCCTCGAGCCCGCGAGATCCAGATCGTCACGAAGCTGCCGCACATCGTGGTGATGACTCCGGGGGATCAGGTGCTCATCGAGAAGGGTGACCCGATCTGTAGTGGTGTCATGCTGGGCCGCAACGAAATACGTCTCAGCAGGTATGGATATACCCAAGAGCGACAGCTCGTTTCGCACGCCGGGTTCGTTGAGAATCGCGGCCGCCGTCCGGGCGTTGGGACCTCCAGGCTGCCCGCCGCAGGCCCCACAATCCAACGAGGCCTGGTAGGGATTGTTCTCGGTGGTACTGGCATGCCCGCACACCACTACGAGCCGGGCGAAACCGTCGGTGAGTCCCATCATGGTCAGGGCGACCTGCCCGAAGAGAACGCGCTCGCCCATCGGTATGGAGTCCACGTCGATAGCGGTTGGCGCGGCAGGAACAGCAAGGTCACGCAGTCGACGGCGCAGCTTGGCGTGCCACACGGGCGCAAACGTTTTGGCAGCGGTCAGCGGCGCCGATGGCCAGCCTGCCGCCTCTGCAAGCGCGAACGGGGCAGCCAGTGCATCCTTGGCGGAGTGGAACGCCGACTCAGCACCCGCGAGGGCGTTGGCGCCCGCCAATCGGCGCGCCCTGTCCGCCGTGTCGGGTGCAGCCACTTCACGAATCGCGTAGCTGGGTCTAATCAGGACGGGGCACAGGTCACGTGCTTGGCCGCCGAGGAGGTCTGTGTAACGAATGGCAACCGCGAAGAAGCCGGCAAAGCCCAGGGTTTGGTAAGGGCCCACTGCCTCGAGATGTCGGCGCAGGCCTTCCGAGCGGGTGTCGATGCAGCACACTAGCTGCGCCGCCACCGGCCCCACCGGATCCTGGCCCCGGCCGGAGTCGATGTCGGTCAGCAGTCCGTCGCGATAGTTGCCTTCGAAAGCGTTTTGCCACAATATTTCTCGTGTTGCGACAGGAACGACGGCCAGCACTCGCGCAGCGGCGGCGAGCTGGTCATCGGATGCCCCTGTCAGCCCCCACACCTCGACCAGATGTTCTGCACGCTCGCGTGCCGAGGGAATGCCCTCGGTCACCTCACGCTGGAAGAGCGAGGCAGGCGTCAGGGGGTTCTGCAGCAGCAGCGCAGCTTCGTAGGTCAACCGGACGGCCAGGTAGTCGACCAGGTCGATGCCTGCGTCTTGGGTGCCGCACCAACGGATGTGAGCCGCCCAGCCGGTGAGTCTGGTGAGATGCGCTTGGAGATAAGTGATGCGATCGTCATCGTCTACCTGCAGTGCGGCCAGCGCGTTGAGAACGGCGTCGTCGGCACGGCCGGCGCATTCGCGGAGTCGGGTGCGGACTGCCCCCGCCAGTCCGGAATCGTGGGGCGCGAGCGTCCGCCAGGCGGCAAAGAACCCGGCGTCGCGGCCCGGCATCGTCCAGCCGGCCTGGCCGAAGAACGCTGAGCACCACTTTGCGCACTGCGCGTCGATGGCTTCGGCCATTTCGGGGCCGCTCTGCTCGCCGAGGGTGCGGTATCGACGCCGCGGTTGCGGTGTCCGGATGCCGTGGAGCAGGTCGCCCCGAAGCAGTTCGGTCGGCTCGACTTCGCGCTCTCCCAGCGGTAATGCCGGGGCACCCTGCAGGTTCGGATAGCGCCGATAGATCGCCCGGTCGAGATCGGTGTCGGTAATACGTCCCGCCCTGTACAACTCGCGAAATGTTTCCTGCGGCAACGTCCCGCGCACGCCGTATTGGTCCGCCGCGCGGCTGATCGCCTGTTCGAAGGGCATACTGTCCAGGCCCGCCAGGGGATTGACCGCGATGAAGGTTTCGAGAGGATAGTGGGTGGGAAGCACATGAGCGGCCAGTGCGACATCGCCGCGCAGCCGGGCACGACGAGACTCCACAGGAATTTGTGCGCTGGCATCGTGAATGGTGGTCATGGGTGTGCTCCTGTCAGGTGAGCTGTCGTCGGTGTCGTTGAGCCGATGACGGGCGTGGCAATGTGCCCGGCAGAAAGCGCCCGGGTGTACAGGACGTGCTGCAGTCGCCGCGGAATCGTCGCGCGCCGCAGCGCTGCCAGACACCCCAGGACGACCAGGGCCGCGGCGGCGATCAGCCAGGTAGTCGCGGCGTTGACACCGGTCGCGGGCAGGGCCGGAGCGAGGAATCGACTGATCGTGTCGATGAGGGTGACGTACACGACAGCGATCGGCATCAATACCGCGGCGGCTACCGCAACACCGCTGGGAGTGGGCCGGCGTTTCAGCCACCCCCACAGCGCAGCCGCGGCACTCACCCAGGCGAAGAGCAGCAGGGCATGCGTGGCCGGATCACCGGCCGATCCCAGGGGGGCCACGATGCCCGCGACAGCCAGTGCCAGCAGAGGCAGGAGTACGGCGGGTATCGCGTTGAGAGCAAGTCTGCGTCGCGCCAACTGCTGAGCGGGGGGAGCAAACGCTTGTCGGCGCCGGTACGAGATCGCCGACCCGGAAGAGAGAAACAGGGTCGCCTTGTAGAACCCGTGCGCCACAAGGTGGAACACCGCAGCGGCCCAGAGCCCGAGCCCGCAGGTGAGCGTCATGAAACCCATCTGGGCCATGGTCGAATGCGCCAATCCTCCCTTGATGTCGGGCTTGACCAGCATGATGACTGCGCCGTAGACCATCGTGGCGGCGCCGGCAACAATCGTCACCCCGCGTGCCAGATCGGCGGTGACCAGCGGGCTGAACCTGATGAGCAGCACGGCGCCGGCATTGACGACGCCCGCGTGCAGCAGCGCCGACACGGGTGTGGGTGCAGCCAGCGTGGCCGGCAGCCAGCGGTGAAACGGCAACTGAGCCGCCCGCGACAGCGCCGCGGTGACAATCAACAGACCGACCAGCACCGCCACTGGGCCGGTTACCTGCCGGGCGTCAAGGTCACGGATTTCATGGACGCCCCACTGGAGCTTGACGATCCCGACGGCCGCCCACAACGCGAGATCGCCGACCAGGAAAGCCTTCGCCGCGCGCCGCACACCGTCGCGGGCGGCGGGCAACTCTCGGTACATCCCGAGCAACAGACACAGCGCGGCGCCCGCCAGGGTCCAACAGGCAGCCAGCGCAACCGTCGTGGTGGCCGCCATCAAACCCGCCGACGCGCTGGTCAGTAGCCCGGCTCCAGCGGTGAACCACGTCATCCGGGAATCTCCGGAGAGGTACCGCAGCGCGAAGGTCTGCACGATGGCGCTGACCCCGAACACCAACAGCAGCAGCACCACGGCGAGCCGGTCGGTCCCGATCCCGAAAACGCTGACCGCGAAGGAGCCGTAGTGGCTGGTTGCCGCACCGGCGGCCAGCACTGCCGCACCCGCAAAACCGACCCCGGCGGATACGGCCCCCAGACGGCCCAGCAGACGTGGCCGATACCGCACCGGCGTCAGCGCCAGCGTCGCGACCAGCACAGGGGCGACGACAACAGCCGCCAGGACTCCACCGAGGACCGGATTGATGGCTCCCACTCCATACATAGGTTGGAGAATACGTGTTTTTCATTACCGGTGTCAAGATTCCTGTTTTGTAGCCCTTGAGTTGCGCTTCCTGCTTATTGGTGAGGCGATGGGTGGACCACGTAGCGGTGAGGGATATCGAGCAGTAGACGTAAGATTCCGGTATGGCTGCGTGGACCTTCCTGACCAACCACGCCCACACCCTGCTGTGCATCGCACGCGACCCTGGGATACGTCTCCGCGATATCGCCGAGCGGGTCGGGGTCACCGAACGCGCCGCGCAGGCAATCGTCACCGACTTGGTCGAAGCCGGCTACCTCGACAGGGACCGCCGAGGTCGGCGCAACCACTACCGAATCCGGGCGACGAGACCGATGCGCCACCCCGTCGAGCGGGGCCACCACATCGGCGAGATTCTCGAGGTACTGCATGACCACGAGGAATCCGATGAAACCGCCTGAAGGCTCCGACCGCCAACGCGCACCGATTCGCTCAGCGACAACCTGCTGTGCCGCCTAGGCTCATCCCGGCTCAGTCGCCACGGTCAACTGTGGCCACAAACGCCTCAACCGCACCCCGGTATTTCTCGGGCGCGTCGTCGTGGATGAGGTGCCCGGCTCCCGGCACGTGTAGATACGTCGCCCGTAAACCGGTTGCGGCCATCGTCGACATCTGACCGGGCGGGGTGACGGAGTTCCCGGCTTCGAGCAGCAGGGTGGGCACCGACACCGAATCCCACTGGCGCCAGTAGTCGCGAGTTCCCCACTCCGCGGCGATCTCGATCCAGCGACGCGGGTCGCCATGCAGGCGCCAGCCTGTCGGAGTGCGGTCGAACGCTTCGAGGAAGTACTCACCCGCGACCTGCCCGAATTCGTCGTAAACCTGTTGCGCTGTAGGAAATTCCACCGGCAACGCATGTAGCCAGGGTTCCCAGGGGCCGGTGGTCCGGCCCCGAAAATCGGGAGCCATGTCCTCGACGACGACGGCAGCAACCGACTCGGGGCGCTCCGCGGCCAGACACCACGAGTGCAACGCACCCATCGAATGCCCGATCATGATCGCCGGTCTGCCGAGCCGGGACACCGCGTCACCGAGGGCGGCAACGAAACGCTCAGTGGAGATCGGGAACGCGTCGTCGACCCCGCGCCCACGATGCCACGGCGCGTCGTAGGTATAGACCTCCCCGAGCCTCGTCAACCAGGGCACCTGGCGCGACCACGTGGACCCCCGCCCCATCAGCCCGTGCACCAGCACGAGGGGTGGGCCGGAACCCCCGTGGCGGCTCAGCAGTCGGTCGGAATCCATGGGCTCCCTCATGCCTCTAGCAACGCGGTAGCCTGATTGTCATGCCCAGCCAAACCCCTGTGGTGAAGATCAACGCAATCGAGATCCCACCCAACGCCGGTCCGGAATTGGAGAAGCGGTTCGCGCACCGCGCACATGCCGTCGACAACCAGCCGGGATTTCTCGGTTTTCAACTGCTACGCCCGGTCAAGGGCGACGACCGCTACTTCGTGGTGACCCAGTGGGATTCCGAAGAGGCATTTCAGGCCTGGGCGACCGGTCCCGCCGCCGAGGCTCATGCGGGCGAGCGTGCCAACCCGGTCGCCACCGGAGCGTCGCTGCTGGAGTTCGAAGTTGTACTTGACGTTGCCGGGACCGACGCCAAGGCGTGAGGCAGTCCGGGTTCGACGGCGAGCGACCCAGCTGACGGTTGCACTCGCCCTCGTCGCAGCCCTGGCCTGCGGATGTGCCACAACCCGTCCGGCGCCGTCGGACGCCACACATGGCGTGCCCATCCAGATCAACACACCACAGGGGCTGCGCGCCAAGCAGACCATGGACATGCTCAACAGCGACTGGCCGATCGGCCCGGTCGGCGTGCGCACGCTGGCGGCTCCCCAGATCGTTGAACACGTCGGTGTCACGCTCGACAGGATCTGGTGGGATCGGCCCTTTACTGTCACCAACGTCGACATCGGCGCGGGGCATGCCACCCTGGATGTGCTGACCTCTTACGGGGTGGCCCAGACCATCGAGTTACGCATAGACGAAACCGGCATGGTCGACCGCTTCCAGGTGGAACTTGACCCGCCGGTGATCGACAAGTGGGAAGACATCGACACCCAGCTCACCAAGTCCGGTGCGCGCTACTCCTATCAGATCGCGAAGGTCACCGAGGGCCAGTGTGTTCCGGTGGCGGGCAGCAACACCGACTTGTCCTTGCCGCTGGCGTCGATCTTCAAACTGTATGTGTTGCTTGCCGTTGCGGACGCGGTGACAGCGGGGACCCTGGAATGGACCGATCTGCTGACGATCACCGAGGAAGCCAAGGCCGTCGGCTCTTCCGGCTTCGATTCACTGCCGCCCGGCGCCCAGGTCTCGGTGCGCGACGCCGCGCAGCAGATGATCTCGGCAAGCGACAACATGGCGACCGATCTGCTGATCGCCCGGCTGGGACCGGGCGCCATCGAGCGCGCGCTGGTGACGGCCGGGCATCACGATCCGGCGAGCATGACACCGTTTCCGACCATGCACGAACTCTTCTCGGTCGGTTGGGGTCAGCCCGACCTTCGCGACGAATGGAAGAAGGCCTCGCGACAAGGGCGGGTACAGCTGCTCCAGCAGACGAATTCCAGGCCCTACGAACCGGATCCGGAGCGCACCCACACGCCGGCATCGAATATCGGCGCCGAGTGGTACGGCAGTGCCGCCGATATCTGTCGGTTACACGCTGCCCTGCAGGCGGCCGCGGTGGGCGAGGCACAGCCGGTACGAGACATCCTGTCGGCGGTCGCCGGTATCGATCTCGACCGCGCTGAGTGGCCCTACATCGGGGCCAAAGCCGGCAACCTCCCCGGTGACCTGACATTCAGTTGGTATGCCGTCGACCGCACGGGCCAACCGTGGGTCGTCAGCCTGCAAGCGAACTGGCCGCAGTACCGCAGCCAGACGGCCGCGGGGTGGCTGATGTCGATCGTGACACAGGCATTTGACCTGATCCCGAATGGCTGAAGCTACGAGGAGGACCGCAGGGTCCATGCCTGCCCGCGGAAGTGCATGACGGTGCGACTGACCGGAGCCACGTCGATGCGCCAGAACGATTTCGCCGGCGCGTCCAAAGCGACGAGGATCGCCGCACGAACTACCGCAGGATGAGTGACGGCCAGAATCCGGCCCCGCTGCGCGGCCAGCGAGTCCATCCAGCCGGCAACTCGGCCAATCAATCCGACGACCGATTCGCCGCCGTGGGGTGCCCGGGACGGGTCTGTCAGCCAGAGGGCCAATTCCGCGGGTAGAACCCTGCCGAGCACATCACCGCGCCACCGACCGAAGTCGAGATCGGCGAGTTTCGGCTCCACCAACGCCTGGACGCCGAGCAGTTCGGCCGTCTGCCGGGTGCGTGTCTCCGGCCCGCAGAAAACCTGGTCGGCGCGGCCGAGTTCGGTTTCCGCCTCGATCTGGCGCCGACCTGCCGAGTTCAGCGATTCGTCGGTAGGAAACCGTCCGGTTGCCGTGGCGTCCGTCATGGCGTGCGAAACGAACGTCAGCCGGACAATCTCACTCACCCGGCGTCACCGACAATCACTCACGCCGCTGTGGTTATCTTCCGCTCACCCAGCAGCCGGGACACCAGCGCAGCGAATACCAACCCGAGAGTCGCATAGATGACGATCTGCGTCCCCAGCGAATACAACCGGAACTCGTAGAGCACGTCGGCCGGGAAACCGCCGTAGATGATGGTGCCGTCGTCGTCGACGAGAGGGCCGGGGGTCTCGTGGATGGTCGGCAGGACCAGCATCACCAATCCGACTGAAACGACGTACGCACCTGCGGCCGCGAGCCCGGCATTCCACGCACCCAGCCGAACCGCCAACTGGCGTCCAAGGTAGACAGCGCCGATCAGCAACACCACCGACGCCGCGACCATCAACAGGTAGAGCAGCGTCCGCTGGCGGATCGTCTCGTCGAGGCTCAGCGCAGGCGGGCTCGCCGGATATTTCAGCGCGGGAACGATATAGAGGCTGAGCAGCATTCCACCGGCGATGTACAACGACAGCAACCGGGCCGAGATGTTGCCGACCCGCCCATAGGTCACCGCGAACACGACCGCGAAGAGCGCCCCGATAGCAACACTGAAAGCCAACACGCCCAGCCCCAGACCGATGTTCATCTGGACGGCGCGACTGAACCCGCCACCCTCCCCCCCGTGACTGTGCCCAACCATGCCGGAGGCTGCCTCGCTGGCCTCGTGGGCCGCTTCGATTCCTTCCTCGTAACCGATCGCCCGGTCGATCTGTGGCTCCACGAAAATCCGGGCGAACAGGAATGCCAGCACACCGGCGGCGAAACCGGCCAGAAGGCCGCGCCAAATTATCTGCTTCTCCATGATTTTCCCCGTCTCAGTGGCAGGGGAAACCGAGTAGATGGCGCGCGTCGTGCATGAACTCGTGGATGTAGGTGTTGTTGCCGAACACCGATGTTGCGCCTTGGTCCATTCCGACGAAATAGAGGACTAGCAGCGCCAGGAAAGCGGTGAGCGACAACCATACCGCCGCTGTAGTGCTCGACAGGTCTATGGCACCTGCCCGCGTTCTCGCTACGTCAGGAGAAGTCATCGTGGATCCTTTCTGGGATTTCGCGTCCCAGCCGGAGGTGCGACGGCGTTCGGGTCTGACTGTGTACAGTGGCGCGACCGTTCTGGAGTCTCACCAGATTCCGACGTCCATCGATTACCCGAGCATCGTAAGCCACGCGGCCCCGTCGCACGCACGGGTGCCACAAAGCGGCGGCCACCGGTTGGGTGACCGCCGCTTTATTTGTCAGGCTTACTCCGCCGGGCCCGACGTGCCGGCCGCGCCGGCCTGAGCCAGGTCCGGTTCGACGGTCGCGGCAGGCTTCCGGCTGCCGGCAAAGGTGAACACGGCATCCTCGCCGGCACCCTCGCCGTCCCAGTTATCGACGTCGACGGTCACCAGCTGACCGGGGCCGACCTCCTCGAAGAGAATCTTCTCCGAGAGCGCGTCCTCGATCTCGCGCTGGATTGTCCGGCGCAACGGCCGCGCACCGAGCACCGGGTCGAATCCCCGCTTTGCCAGCAGCGATTTCGCCTTTGCCGTCAGCTCCATCGCCATGTCCTTGGTCTTGAGCTGCGCGGACACCCGGCCGATCATCAGGTCGACCATCTTGATGATCTCGTCTTCGGTCAGCTGATGGAAGACGATGATGTCGTCGATACGGTTGAGGAACTCCGGGCGGAAGTGTTTCTTGAGCTCGTCGTTGACCTTCTGCTTCATCCGCTCGTAGTTGTTGTCGCCGCCGCCCTGGGTGAACCCGAGCCCGACCGCTTTACTGATGTCCGAGGTGCCGAGGTTCGAGGTGAAGATCAGCACGGTGTTCTTGAAGTCGACCGTGCGTCCCTGGCCGTCTGTGAGGCGGCCGTCCTCGAGGACCTGCAACAGGCTGTTGTAGATCTCCTGATGGGCCTTCTCGATCTCGTCGAACAGCACGACACTGAACGGCTTACGACGAACCTTCTCGGTGAGCTGACCACCCTCCTCGTAGCCGACGTAGCCCGGGGGGGCGCCGAACAGCCGCGACGCGGTGAAGCGGTCGTGGAATTCGCCCATGTCGATCTGGATGAGCGCGTCGTCATCCCCGAACAGGAAGTTGGCCAGCGCCTTGGACAGCTCGGTCTTACCGACGCCGGACGGGCCGGCGAAAATGAACGAGCCCGAGGGACGTTTGGGGTCCTTCAGCCCGGCGCGGGTGCGCCGGATGGCCTTCGATACCGCCTTAACCGCATCTTCTTGGCCGATGATGCGTTTGTGCAGCTCGTCCTCCATGCGCAGCAACCGAGTGGTCTCCTCCTCGGTCAGCTTGAACACCGGGATGCCGGTCCAGTTGCCCAGGACTTCGGCAATCTGCTCGTCATCGACCTCCGAAACAACATCGAGGTCACCCGAGCGCCACTGCTTCTCACGTTCGGCGCGCTGCGCGACGAGTTGCTTCTCGCGATCGCGCAGGCTGGCCGCCTTCTCGAAGTCCTGCGCATCGATCGCCGATTCCTTCTCCCGACGGGCATCGGCGATCTTCTCGTCGAACTCGCGCAGGTCGGGCGGCGCGGTCATCCGGCGAATCCGCATCCGGGCACCCGCCTCGTCGATCAAGTCGATGGCCTTGTCCGGCAGGAACCTGTCGTTGATGTAGCGATCGGCAAGCGTGGCCGCGGCCACGATCGCACTGTCGGTGATCGAGACGCGGTGGTGTGCTTCGTATCGATCCCGCAGACCCTTGAGGATCTCGACGGTGTGCTCGACAGTTGGCTCGCCCACCTGGACCGGTTGGAAGCGCCGTTCCAGCGCGGCATCCTTTTCGATGTATTTGCGGTACTCGTCGAGGGTGGTGGCGCCGATGGTCTGGAGTTCGCCACGCGCCAGCTTGGGTTTGAGGATCGAGGCGGCGTCGATCGCACCCTCGGCCGCACCTGCTCCGACGAGCGTATGCAGCTCGTCGATGAACAGAATGATGTCGCCACGGGTGTTGATCTCCTTGAGCACCTTCTTCAGTCGTTCCTCGAAGTCCCCGCGGTACCGGCTCCCTGCCACCAGCGAACCGAGATCGAGGGTGTAGAGCTGCTTGTCCTTGAGTGTTTCGGGTACGTCACCGTGCACGATCGCCTGGGCCAGGCCCTCGACCACAGCGGTTTTGCCGACGCCCGGCTCCCCGATGAGCACCGGGTTGTTCTTGGTGCGCCGGCTCAGCACCTGCATGACCCGCTCGATTTCCTTCTCGCGACCGATGACCGGGTCGAGCTTGCCCTCCATCGCCGCTGCGGTCAGGTTGCGGCCGAACTGGTCCAGAACCAGTGACGTCGACGGGGAGCCGGCCTCGCCGCCCCGGCCGCCGGTTCCAGCCTCAGCCGTCTCCTTACCCTGGTAGCCACTCAGCAACTGGATGACCTGCTGGCGCACTCGGGTCAGCTCGGCTCCCAACTTGACCAGCACCTGAGCCGCCACACCCTCGCCCTCACGAATCAGGCCGAGCAAGATGTGTTCGGTCCCGATGTAGTTGTGGCCGAGCTGCAGCGCCTCACGCAGACTCAGTTCGAGGACCTTCTTCGCCCGCGGGGTGAACGGTATGTGGCCCGAGGGCGCCTGCTGACCCTGGCCGATGATCTCCTCAACCTGGCTACGCACACCCTCCAGCGAGATGCCCAACGACTCGAGCGACTTGGCGGCTACGCCCTCACCCTCGTGGATCAGTCCCAGCAAGATGTGCTCAGTCCCGATGTAATTGTGGTTGAGCATCCTGGCTTCTTCTTGCGCCAACACGACAACCCGACGGGCCCTGTCGGTGAATCTCTCGAACATCCCTGGTTACCTGCTCTCCCTCGCATGGGTAGGTACGCGGCGCCGCCACAAACTCCGGCAAGACTTCACCACTGCCATGCACCTGCCCATCCACTGTAATGGGCGCCGGCCCCGGGCGTCCCGCCCGGACGCTGCAGCCAAGCCACCCGGGACGAGCAATCTGGCATTGACAGTTCGTTTCGTCAGCACCCAGTACCCGGTACTGCTACTAGTAACGGGACAAGCTGTCGATTCGTTTCCGCGGCGCGGTCGCACGCAGTTCGCCCGAAGCGAACGTCAAAGCCCCGGCGAAGGTGGCTGGCAATCAACTCTTAGGTGGCCGCGTGAAACGCGTCGATGACATCGGCCGGGATTCTGCCGCGGGTGGACACATTGTGACCATTTCGTCGGGCCCACTCCCGGATCGCCGCACTCTGTTCGCGATCGATCGCGGCGCGCCCCCGACCCGACCCTGCCGACCGTCCCCGGCGCCGACCACCGACGCGGCGACCGGAATCCACCCACTGCTTCAGCTCACCGCGGAGTTTGGCGGCGTTCTTGGCCGACAGATCGATCTCGTAACTCACCCCGTCGAGACCGAATTCCACGGTCTCATCCGCGGCGCCTTCACCGTCGAAATCGTCTACCAACGTAACAGTGACCTTCTTGGCCATTGCTCATCTTTCCCTTCTCTACGCAGTGCATTCTCAGATCAGGCACCGGATCTTTGACATCAATGTGCCATACCCCGTGCATTTCACTCAACAAACGAAGAATCGCGATGGTTCAGGCGCCGTGCCGACGGACAATGGGAAATAGTACCGTGTCCCTAATTGACACGCCGGTCAAGACCATCAACAAGCGATCGATACCCATTCCTGTGCCCGTAGTGGGCGGCATCCCATGCTCGAGGGCCACCAGAAAATCCTGGTCGAGCGCCATTGCTTCATCGTCACCGGCCGCCCCGGCCCGTACTTGGGCCTCAAACCGTTCACGCTGAATGACCGGATCGATCAACTCCGAGTATCCGGTTGCCAGCTCAATGTGACGAACATAAAGGTCCCACTTCTCTGTGACGCCGTCGACCGATCGATGCGAACGGGTCAGCGGGGTGGTCTCGACGGGGAAGTCTCGCACAAACGTCGGCGCCCAGAGTTTTTCACCGACGGTGCTTTCCCAGAGTTCCTCGACGAGTTTCCCGTGCCCATATCCGCGATCGCGGGGAATCTCGACACCCAACTTGTCGGCGATATCCCAAAGTCGGTCCACCCCGGTCTGCGGGGTGATCTCCTCCCCGAGCGCGTCCGACAAAGACGGGTACATTTCAATGGTCGGCCATTCTCCATCCAGATCGTAGACACTGCCGTCGGGCAACGGCACCGTTCTCGTCCCGATGGCCTCGTCGGCAACTTCCTGTATTAGTTCCCGGGTGGTGACCGCGGAATCGTCGTACGTTCCGTAAGCCTGATATGTCTCCAACATCGCGAATTCCGGCGAATGTGTGGAATCCGCCCCTTCGTTTCTGAACACCCGATTCAACTCGAAGACCCTGTCGAATCCACCCACTACGCAGCGCTTCAAAAACAGTTCCGGTGCAATGCGCAGGTAGAGGTCGGCATCTAGAGCATTGGAATGGGTGACGAACGGCCGCGCGGCCGCACCACCGGCCAGCGTCTGCAGGATCGGCGTCTCGACCTCGAGGAAACCGCGGCGCTCCAGCGCTGAGCGCACCGCGCGCACGACGGCCACCCGCTGCCGGGCGATGGTCCGCGCCTCGGGACGCACGATTAGATCGACATAGCGCTGCCTGACCCTGGCCTCCTCGCTGAGTTCCTTGTGGGCCACCGGCAACGGCCTCAGTGCCTTGGAAGCCATTTGCCAGGTATCTGCGAGGACAGAGAGTTCGCCGCGCCGGGAGCTGATCACCTCGCCGTGAACGAACACGATGTCGCCGAGGTCAACATCGGCCTTCCACTCCTCGAGCGACTCCTGCCCGACTCGATCGAGGCTGATCATCGCCTGCAGGTGGGCCCCGTCACCCTCCTGCAGCGTCGCGAAGCAGAGCTTCCCGGAGTTACGGGCGAAGATGACCCGACCGGCGACGCCGACCTGTCGGCCCGTTTCGGTGTTGGCGGGCAGGTCGGGGTAGGCCTCACGCACCGCGGCCAGGCTGTGCGTGCGAGCTACCGCGACGGGATAGGGCTCGCGGCCCTGGGCGAGCAGTCGCTCTCGCTTGGCCTGACGGATCCGGAACTGCTCTGGCACGTCGTCGCGGGCCTCGTCGGCGGCGGAACGGGAATCGGGTGGTGTCACGACGTGCCAGCCTAATGGCCTGACCTAGCGCGCCGGTCTCAGCTTGCCCCGCTGACCGTCGCGATTGCGTTCGAACACCAAGCGCAGACCGTCCAACGTCAGATGACGGTCGTAGTGCTCGACGCTCTCGACGTCGGAAAGCACAAGCGGTGCACTGTGCCCCGTCGCGACCACAGCGACGTCGTCGCCGCCGAAGCCCTCGACCTCCTCACGCACCCGCCTCACCAACCCGTCAACCAGCCCGGCGAACCCGAATACCGCGCCCGCCTGCATGCATTCGACGGTGTTCTTGCCCACGATCGATCGCGGCCTGGTCAACTCGACGCGTCGCAGCGCCGCCGACCGGGCTGCCGCCGCATCGGACGA
This sequence comes from Actinomycetes bacterium, assembly GCA_022601135.1. GTDB lineage: Bacteria > Actinomycetota > Actinomycetes > Mycobacteriales > Mycobacteriaceae > Mycobacterium. The sequence goes on from JAHZJB010000135.1 coordinate 15,268, forward strand.
CACCTGTAGACCTGGAGCAATGGCACCACCGAGAAACTCCCCCTTGGCAGACACCACGTCGACGCAGATGGCCGAACCGAAATCAACAACGATCGTTGCTGATCGGTATTTGTGATACGCCGCAAGACAATTGACGATCCGGTCGGCGCCGACTTCTTTCGGGTTGTCGACCAGCAGTGGGATGCCCGTGCGCACTCCCGGCTCAATCAGCACATGGGTCGCCGATGGCCAGTATTGCTCGAGCATCAGCCGCACCTCATGCAATACCGAGGGCACCGTCGACAAACCGACTGCCCCGGTGAGGCGTTCGGAATCGTCGCCGATCAAGCCGTCGATCGTGAGTGCGAGTTCGTCTGCAGTAACTTCGGACTCGGTGCGAATCCGCCAGTGGTGGACAACCGTGGCGTGATCACCGGTACCCGAGATAAGCCCGACGACAGTGTGGGTGTTGCGGACATCTATCGCCAGCAGCACGCCATCACCTCGGCGACATCAGCCGGGACGCATCCGCGGGCACGTGAGCCGGATCGGTGCCGAGATCGATCTGCCTGTTGTCGGCGTCGACGAAAACCACCCGCGGCTGATACGTCCTGGCCTCGGCATCCTCCACCGTTCCGTACGCGATGAGAATGACCAGGTCCCCAGGGTGTATCAGATGTGCTGCGGCACCGTTGATACCGATGACTCCGCTGCCGCGCCGACCGGTTATCACGTAGGTGACCAGCCGCGCGCCATTGTCGATGTCGACAACGGTTACCTGCTCCCCCTCGAGAAGATCGGCTGCCTCCATCAAGTCGGCATCCACGGTGACGGATCCGACGTAGTGCAGATCCGCCTCAGTGACGGTGGCACGGTGAATCTTCGACTTCAACATCGTTCGTAACATCATTTCCTCCAAGGTAATTCATGGCTCGCGCCGGAGAAGACCCCCGGATGCCCTTCGATACCGGCTGCCGCCCCGAGGTCGACGGCGATGTTGTCCAGAAGGCGAGTACGACCCAGCCTGGCCGCGACCAACAGCCGGCCCACCCCCTCGGCGGGAGTCGGACCCAGCATCGGGTCGCGAACCTCCAGATACTCGATTTCCAGCGCGGGCACCTCGTCGAGGACCGCACGTGCGGCGTTCACCGCCGAAGACGCCCCCCTGGATGCGGCACACTTTCCCGCCAGCAGCGCCGCCGACAAGGCGCCCGCCTGCTGTCGCTGCGTGGCGTCGAGATAGCGGTTCCTCGAGGACATGGCCAGCCCGTCCTGCTCCCGCACGATGGGTATCCCGACCACCTGGACTCTCAGGTCCAGGTCGGCGACCATCTGCCGGATTAGCGTCAGCTGCTGATAGTCCTTTTCGCCGAAGAATGCGCGATCCGGGACTACAACGTTGAACAGTTTCAGCACCACGGTGAGCACACCGGCGAAATGCGTGGGCCGAGAGGCACCTTCGAGCTCAGCGCCGAGCGGGCCGGGCACCACCCTGGTGCGCGTGCCCTCCGGGTACATGTCGTCGGATGTCGGAGTGAACGCGATCTCGACACCCTCGGCGCGCAGCACCGCGAGATCGTCGGCGAGCGTGCGCGGGTAGGCGTCGAGGTCCTCACCGGCGCCGAACTGCATCGGGTTGACGAAGATGGACACCACCACCGCAGCACCCGGGATTCGCCTGGCCGCACGGACCAACGTCAGATGTCCCTCGTGGAGCGCTCCCATCGTCGGCACCAGCATGATCCGGCGCCCAGTCGCGCGCAGTGCCCGGGATACCGCGGAAACCTCGTGTGGCCGGGAGAACACATTGAGCTGCCCTGCCGCAAATCTCGGGGTATCAAGAATGCTCATGACTGCTCTGCCTCCGCCAACGCCTCGAACACATCGTCGGGTGCGTGCGCCCGCTGCGCTGTGCGCCACGAACTCATCCGATACGCCTGCGCCAGATCGGGATCCACCTCGTTGAGCGCCCGGAGATGGCCGGCAACAGCGGCCGCGTCGCCGCGCGCGACCGGACCGGTGAGCGCGGTCTGACCGCACCGCAAGGCATTCTCCAGTGACGCACGCGCCAGCGGGCCGATGATCCGTTCGGCGATCCCCCCCGGCGTGTCGTCGACGAGTGCCTGTCCCAGGAGTTCCTGGCCGTGAATTGCCGCTCGCAGCGCGTCGACCGCGTCGAGCAGCAGAGTCACGACGTGGTTGCTGGAATGCGCCAATGCGGCGTGGTACAGCGTCCGGGCGTCCTCGCGGACGCGGAACGGTTCGCCGCCGATCTCGAGTACCAGCGATGCCGCGATGGCGTACCCGATCTCATCGGCGGCGGTGATACCGAAGCAGGTGCCGCGCAGACGATCGACGTCCTCGTCCGTACCGGCGAACGTCATCGCGGGGTGAATCGCCAGCACGACGCACCCTTGATCGGTCAGCGGTGCCAGCACCCCGATCCCATTCGCTCCAGAGGTGTGCGCCACGATGGTGTTGGCGCGCACCGCTCCAGTCGCCGCCAGCCTTACCACCAACTCGGGTAGTTCCGCGTCGGGAACGGCCAGCAACAGGAGCTCGGCTCGACCGGCGACGTCGTCGACCGGAAGTACCGGAGTGTCGGGAAGCCACCGCTGCGCGCGCTGCCGTGAGGCCGGTGAAAACCCACTGCAACCGACGACGACATGTTCGGCGCGCTCCAACGCGAAACCCAGGGCGGTACCCACCCGACCAGCAGAAATGATGCCGATCGTCAGCCGGGCCGGACGGAGTCCGCCGGGTGGGGCGCCCGCGTCGGCCCGCGGCTGCGGCATCGCAGACCACCTCGCAGATTCTGATGGTTCGTTCCAGTCCTGCCTGGCAGGTACCGGACGGTCAGTACGAGATTAACTCAATCCTCGCGACGCCTGCGCCGCCCGCCTGCCGACGGCGTCGTCTGCAGCCGCGCCAACAGCTCGGCGACCGACTGTCCGCCGGTGTGGGCGCCACCGTCCCCATCCTCGGGGACGTCCGGTCCGGCGGCCGAACGGGCACTGCGCGGCGGTGGCGGCCCGTCCGGCGCGTCCACGTTCGTGTGCGCGGCTTCCGCCGGGCCTGCGGAGTGCCTGCCCCTGGGCGCATTGCCTGCTGGCGGCGGCTCCTCAGGGGCGCGTCGCCTGCCGACGTATTCATCGCTGGGCGAATGTGCACCTGCCGGAGCAGCCGGCCGGGGTACGTGCGGCTCCGGCGGTGGCAGCCAGGGGTACAGCGGTTCGGGCGCGGGCGGCCGCGGGGCGTTCTCCGGCGGTTGCCGTGGCGGTGGCGGTGGTGGTGGTGGCGGCGGTGCTGGTGGTGGCGGCGGTGCTGGTGGCGGTGGTGGTGGCGACCATTGCGGCCCGGCGGACTCGTCGGCTCGGGGTGAGCTTGCCGGAGTGTCCTGTGCGAACCTGCGGTGGGCGCCTCCCGCTTCGGCCGGTGCCATCTGCCCGACCTCGGGCGGGTGAGGTTCGGCGGGAACGTCGATGATGGGGCTTTCCTCGGTTGCGGTGCTGTGGGCTGCGTCGTCGAAGACCTCTTCGACATCCTCGACGTCGATCCGGCTGACCCGGACCCGTCCCGCCGTGTCAGCGCCGGGGGTCCATTCGCCGTACACCCGGTCACCGGTCCGATCCGTTTCGATGGCGTGCCGGTGCGACAGATCGGCATCGAACAGGTATTCCAGGTTCGCCCGCAGCGCGGCCAGTTCCGCGCGCAGCGCCGATACCTCTTCGGATGACTGCGAACGCAGCTCGGCTGACAGCTCACGGCGCAGCTGCGTTTCGACCGCGAGCTCGTACTCTCGGCGAGCGGAAATCTCCCGTTCGAGCTGCAGGTCGTACACCAGCTTCAGATCCCGAACCTTCGCCTGGTCGCTATCGCTCTGCCGGCGGTAGATGACGGACACGAACGCGGCGACCACGGCAGCCCACAACGCCAGGAGGACCGCCAGCTTCAGTAGTTCGGCGCGGTTGGTGAATACCAGTGCCGAACTCGCACCGATGGCGAGAACCAGCAACGCTGTCATCAGGACCCAACCTGGCCGTCGAGGACCCCGCCGAAGGCGGGCACCGCGGGTCGGATCGGTCATGGGCCGACCATACCGGTCACAGGTCATCTGGCATGTCGCCGCCGACGGCGATTCGGCCGACTGGCGGCAAGATTCGATCAGCTGGGCGCCCCATCGGCGAGTTCCGGAGGCTCGTCCGGCGACCTGCAGCAATGCTGAAGCCACAGCGCGGCGGCGACCAACGCCAGCGCACAGAGCGCCGCCACGACCGCACCCGCGGTGTCCTCGGCGGCCACCCGCAACGTGGCTCGCCGGGGCACCAGATAGGCCAGGACAGCCAGCCACCATCCCAGCGCCACACTGCTCATCCACGCTGCCGCCTTGGCGATCACCACCGACCGTGCCACGGCGATCGGATGCAACCGGCCCGGCCCGACCCCAACCTGGCCCTCACCGATCCTGGCGCGCACATAGAATCCCCAGCCCGCCAGGGCGACGGCGACCCCGAGCAGCGACACCCCACTCCACCCGGTTATCGGCGGGAACCATCGATACGCGGCGCGCACCACCAGGTAGCCCACGAGGGCAGTGACCAACACCGCGGCTCCCAGATCCCGCCATCGTGTGGGACCCACTAGCCGATCAGCCCGTTCGGCATCCGCAGCCTCAGCTCGGTCCTGCGAACCCCGGCACGTTCCGCGGGATCGACCGCGTCGAGGAGTTGGGCGACGGCGCTCACCCGCCCTTCGACCGTCAAGTTCGCCTCCGAATCGACCGCCAGCCACGGGACCAGCACGAATGCCCGCACGTGCGCGTAAGGGTGGGGCAGGATCAGATCCGGCTCACGCACCGTCAGCTCAACATCGCCGTGCCGGCAGCCGACAATGTCGACATCCAATGTTCTGGGACCCCATCGTTGGCCGCGGGTCCGCTGCGCCGCAGCCTCCAGCTCTTGCGCGCGGCGCAGCCAACCGTGCGCGTCCAGCGCCGGATCGTCGGCGAGGATCACGGCGTTGAGGAAGGGTGCCTGTTCGACGCCGCCCCATGCTTCGGTCTCGTACACCGGCGACACCGCCACCACCTCGTCGAGTCCGTCGACGACCGACTGCAGCCACTCCAACCGCTCACCGACGTTCGAGCCGATGGACAACACCACTGATGTCATCGGGACTTCACCGGCGTTCACCCTGGCCGCCGCGGCGCGAACGCTGGCACACGACCGCGACGTCGGCGAACTCCAACGGGATAGGAGCGCCGGGCTTATGCACCACGACTTCGACGGTCTGCACCCGCGCGTCATGCATCACTGCATCGGCAATGTCTCCCGCAACCGCCTCGATCAGCTGCCGTGGGGGCCCGCCGACGACATCAGCGGCGCGCTGCGCCAGCAGGCCGTAGTCCACGGTGTCGGCGAGGTCGTCGCTGGCGGCAGCCGTGGACAGGTCGAGCCACAAAGTGATGTCGATGACGAAGTTCTGGCCGTCGCGGCGTTCATGCTCGAAGACACCATGATTGCCTCGAACTGTCAGTCCGCGCAACTCGATTCGATCAGTCACGGTTTCCCTCCGATGGCCCGGTCCCGGCTTCCGCCGGCCTTCCCGCCGCCCCCTGCCATGCCGCGACCACGGCGAGCGCGTCGACCGATGCCCGAACGTCGTGCACCCGGACACCCCACGCGTGATGCCACCCAGCCAGCGCGGAGATCACCGCGGTTGCCGTCTCCCGGCCGCTGGGCGGGCGCGGGGCACCGTCGGAATCGGCCAGCAATGCACCGAGAAAACGCTTGCGTGACGCGCCGACCAGGACCGGGATACCCGTCCGGACGAACTCGGGCAGCGCGCGCAGTAGGGTCCAGTTGTGCTGTGCGGTCTTGGCGAATCCGAGGCCTGGATCGATGATCAGCTTGGCCGGCTCCACACCCGCGCCCACCGCGTCATCCACTGCGACCATGAGCTCCTCGCGCACGTCGGCAACCACGTCGCCATAGCGGGGCACGTCGTGCGGCCGGTGGCTCCCGGCCGACCGCCAATGCATCAGCACCCACGGTGCGCCCGCGTCGGCGACCACCCTGGCCATGTCGGGGTCCGCCTTGCCCCCGGACACGTCGTTGACGATCGCGGCGCCGTTTTCCAGAGCCACGCTCGCGACACCGGCGTTCATGGTGTCGATGCTGATCGTGATCCCCTGCTGGGCAAGCTGGGTGACAACCGGCAGCACCCGGGATATCTCGACCTTCGGGTCTACCCTGCTGGCACCGGGGCGCGTCGATTCACCTCCGACGTCGACGATGGCGGCACCCTGGGCGACCAACTCGACACCGTGTTCGACCGCTCGGTCGCGGTCGAGATACCGGCCTCCATCGGAGAAGGAATCGTCGGTGACGTTGACGACCCCGATCACTTTGACGCTCACCTTCGCAAGATCAGTTCCAGGGCCTCGGCACGAGATGCCTTGTCGGTCTTGAACTGTCCACGCACCGCCGAGGTGGTCGTGACGGCACCGGGCTTGCGGATACCGCGCATGGACATGCAGAGGTGTTCGGCCTCGATCACCACAATGCTGCCGAGCGGGTCGAGATTGCGCATCAAGGCGTCGGCGATCTGACTGGTCAGCCGCTCCTGCACCTGGGGACGCTTGGCATAGAGGTCGACGACCCGGGCCAACTTGGACAGCCCGGTGACCCGGCCATCCTCGCCCGGGATATAACCGACGTGCGCCACGCCGTGGAATGCGACGAGGTGGTGCTCACACGTCGAGTACATCGGAATACCCTTCACCAGCACCAATTCGTCATGCTGCTCATCGAACGTCGTGCCCAGAACGACATCGGGATCGGTGTGCAGGCCGGCGAACATCTCCCGATACGCGCGCGCCACCCGCGCCGGGGTCTCGATCAAGCCCTGTCGATCGGGGTCCTCACCGACCGCGATCAGCAACTCGCGGACGGCCGCTTCGGCGCGCGCCTGGTCGAAGTCAGGCTTGGTAAACGCGGCCGAGTTGTTGAGCGACCCGGTCATCGAAATCTCCGTTCAGGCGCAGACCAGGGGTCAATCATGATTCGGCGACGGATCAGTCCGGTCCCGGTGCCTGCCACTTTCCTGTCCGGCACTCTCCGGCGGAGCCGCCGCGGGCGCACCGCTGCGGGTGGAATGACGTCCGGGTTGCGGGTAAGGCTGATTCGGCGGATAGGCCGGGTAGGCAGGGGCGGGCCCCTGCGGCGGGCCGCCCTGCCATCCCGGCGGCGGGGTGGGATGCCCCGGATACTGCTGTCCCTGCGGTTGTTGCGGCGGTTGTCCCTGCGGTTGCTGCGGCATCGCCCCGGGCGCCCCGGGCGGCGGGGGCCAGCCCGGCGCGTGCCAGCCCGCGGGCGCGCCGTAGTCAGGCTGGGTGGCGCCGTTGGCCGGACCTCCGTTGCCGCCCGACCCGTTCTTCGCCCCGTTCCGCTGCGCCTCCTCGGCAGCCGCCCGCGAAGCCTGGGCGATGGCCGTCTTGAACGCCGGTTCTGGAACCGGCTTGGGCCAGGGTTCGCCCCGCTCGATGGCCAGCTCCCCCGGCGTCTTGATGGGCGGCTTGTCCGACGGCACCCGGCCGCCGAAGTCATCGAACATGGTCAACCGGGGCCGCTTCTTCACATCACCGAAGATGGCCTGGAGTTCAACGCGGTGCAGCGTCTCCTTTTCCAAGAGCTCACCGGCCAGGATGTCGAGCACGTCCCGGTACTCGGTGAGGATCTCCCAGGCCTCGGTGTGCGCGGCCTCGATGAGCTTGCGCACCTCGTCGTCGATGGTCTGCGCAACCTCGTGGCTGTAATCGGCCTGCGTGCCCATGGTGCGGCCCAGGAAAGGGTCGCCGTGCTCGGTGCCGTAACGCACGGCGCCCAGTTTGGAGCTCATGCCGTACTCGGTGACCATCGCGCGGGCGATCTTGGTGGCCTGCTCGATGTCGGAAGACGCTCCGGTGGTGGGCTCCCGGAAGACGAGTTCCTCGGCGGCCCGTCCACCCATCGCGAACACCAACCGCGCAATCATCTCCGAGCGCGTCATCAGACCCTTGTCGTCCTCAGGTACGGACATCGCGTGGCCACCGGTTCGGCCGCGGGCCAGAATCGTCACCTTGTAGATCGGCTCGATATCGGGCATCGCCCAGGCCGCGAGGGTGTGCCCTCCCTCGTGGTAGGCAGTGATCTTCTTTTCGTGCTCGCTGATGATGCGGCCCTTGCGGCGCGGCCCGCCGACGACCCGATCTACCGCCTCTTCGAGTGCGGCGCCGGTGATGACGGTGCCGTTCTCCCGGGCGGTGAGCAGCGCCGCCTCGTTTATCACGTTCGCGAGATCGGCGCCGGACATGCCCACTGTGCGTTTTGCCAACCCGTCCAGGTCGGCGTCGGGCGCAATCGGTTTGCCCTGCGAGTGGACCTTGAGCACCGCCCGCCGGCCGGCCAAATCAGGGCTGGAGACCGGAATCTGGCGGTCGAATCGACCGGGCCGCAGCAGCGCCGGATCGAGGATGTCGGGCCGGTTGGTCGCGGCGATCAGGATGACACCCTGGCGTTCACCGAAGCCGTCCATCTCGACCAGCAGCTGGTTCAGCGTTTGCTCACGCTCATCGTGACCACCGCCCATGCCGGCCCCACGCTGGCGGCCGACCGCGTCGATCTCATCGACGAAGATGATGCACGGGCTGTTCTGTTTGGCCTGCTCGAACATGTCGCGCACCCGGGAGGCGCCGACTCCGACGAACATCTCGACGAAGTCCGAGCCTGAAATCGTGAAGAACGGCACACCAGCTTCGCCCGCGACCGCGCGCGCCAACAGCGTCTTACCGGTACCGGGCGGGCCGAACAGCAGCACCCCCTTGGGGATTTTGGCGCCGAGCGCCTGATACCGCGACGGGTTCTGCAGGAAGTCCTTGATCTCGTAGAGCTCCTCGACCGCCTCGTCGACGCCGGCGACGTCGGCGAACGTGGTCTGGGGCATGTCTTTGGAGAGCTGCTTGGCTTTCGACTTGCCGAAACCGAACCCCATCCGCCCGCCGGACTGCATGCGGGAGAACATGACGAACAGGAAGACCAGCAGCAGCAGCGGCAGCATGTAGATGAGCAGCGTGCCCAGCATGCTGCTCTGGTTGACTACGGTATTGATTTTGGCGTTCTTGGCCTGCAGCGCCTCGAACAACGTGACCCCGTAACCCGTCGGGTACTTGGTGATGATCTTGTCGCTGTTCTCGGTGTCGCCGTTGCCGTTCTTCAGGTCGAGCCGCAACTGCTGTTCCCGGTCGTCGATCTGGGCGCTGGTGACGTTGTCGTCGTTGATCTGGGCAATCGCCACCGACGTGTCGACAGGCTTGAACCCCCGGGTGTCGTCGCTGAAGTAGAAGAAGGACCACCCGAGCAGCAGCACCACAGCGATCACCGTGAGCGTGCGGATCACATTTTTACGGTTCATTGATATCTACGGCAGGTGGTCACACCACCGGCCAAATCCCTCCAATGAGCACAGCTGGAAAAGACCAGGCTACCGCTAGTCCAACGGGTGGCGGTTTCCGCGTCGGAACTGAGGTCGGAACTGAGCTTGTGTCTGAATGCCCGACCGAGCCTTCGAACACATCCTCAGACTCGACGTGGTTGGGTGACAGACGTGCGGACGCGGATGGTGCAGACCAACGGAGTTCGGCTGCGGGTCACCGAAGCCGGAGAGCCGGGGGCGCCGGTCGTGGTGCTCTGCCACGGCTTTCCCGAGTTGGCGTTCACGTGGCGCCATCAACTAGCCGCGCTGGCCGGCGCGGGATATCACGTGCTGGCTCCCGACCAGCGGGGCTACGGCGGTTCCGAACGCCCCGCCGCCGTCGACGCCTACACGGTCGCCGAACTCAGCGCGGACGTAGTCGGGCTCCTCGACGACGTCGGCGCCGAGCAGGCAGCGCTGGTCGGCCATGATTTCGGTGCGGTGGTGGCCTGGACCGCGCCGCTGCTGCATCCCGACCGCTTCCGCGCGGTCGCCGGCCTGAGCCTGCCCCCGGTGCCGCGCCCGAAGGTGCCGACCACGCAGGCGTTCCGCCGCATCTTCGGTGACAATTTCTTCTACATCCTGTATTTCCAGGAACCGGGGCTCGCCGACGCCGAACTGGCCGAAGACCCGGCCACCACCTTTAGACGGCTATTGAACACTCCACCGGCCGGAGATGAAGCCGCGACGCTGCGCATGCTCGCGCCTGGACCCGAAGGTTTCCTGGCCCGCCTTCCGGAACCGGGCGAGCTTCCGGAGTGGATAAGCCGAGAAGACTTCGAGGTCTACGTCGACGAGTTCACCCGAAACGGCTTCACCGGACCGCTCAACTGGTACCGCTGCTTCGATCGCAACTGGGAGTTGACCGCCGCCCCGCCTGCGGCCACGATCGAGGCACCCGCCCTGTTCGTCGGCGGTACGGCCGATGCCACGCTGGCCTACACCCCCCGGCGCCGCGCACGCGAAGTCGCCACCGGTCCCTACCGCGAGGTGATGATCGAAGGAGCCGGCCACTGGCTGACCGAGGAGCGACCGCACGACGTCAATAGGGTCTTGGTCGATTTTCTGGGTGTTCGACCACGACCAGGGGGGCGGCGTATCTAAACTGCATACGGGCATTTTTGCCGCACGGAGGCATAACCATGACGCGTGCAGTAAGAGGTGGCGGCAGGCATCGGCCGGCCCACCGGCTACGGACCATGTCGCCACTCGCGGCGCTGGCGGCTCTGCTTCCGCTGGTGGCCGCACCGCCCGCAGCCGCGGCACCCGAGCCGGCACCGGCCAAGGTGCTGACCATCAGCCCGTTGTGGCCCGTCGTTCCCGTGAGGAGCGCGCTGGGCGGCTCCCTGTGCCGATCCAACATCTGCGAGACCGTCCCCTACGTGCCCTTCTGGACGGCCAACGGCGTGACATCACTGAACAGGAAGCTGACCGGCACCGCTGATGACGACCCCACGCCGGACGGCCCGACCGTGGTGTTCGCCTACAGCAACGGAGCGTTGGCGGCCGCCCGTTGGATCGCGCAACACAGCGACGTTCCGCAGGCCCCCTCCCCCGAGGAGTTGTCGTTCGTCCTGATCGGCAACCCCGCGCGTGGCCACGGCGGCACCATCCCGCCGATACAGCCGTCCGAGTACCACACCCTCGACATCGTCCGTCAGTACGACCCCCTGGCGGACTTCCCGGACGATCCTTTCAACCTGCTGGCGATGGCCAACATCGCCGCCGGGATTGTGTCGCCGACCCACCTCGACTACACCAAGGTGGACATCGACGATCCGGCCAACACCACCTGGACCGAGGGCACCACGACCTATGTTTTCGTGCCGACCCCGGAACTTCCCCTGCTGGACCCCCTGCGCCTGGTGGGGATGCGGTGGCTGGCCGATGCGCTCAACGAGCCGCTGACAGAGATTGTGGAACGTGCTTATGACCGCTCCTACCTGCCCGCCGCACCCACCGACCAGCCAGTGGCCGCACCCCCCGACCAGCCAGCGGCCGCGCCCGCCGAAACCGCCTCCGAGCCCCACGTTGCAGACCCCGCGGAAGCGACGGCCGTCGGGTCCAACGGTGCACGGGTGAGCGACGGGGATGACTCGACCGCGGCCATAACCGGGGAATCCGAAACGCCCGGGGCGGCGTCCGCGGAATCGCCCGGCGAACTCGTGGACGAGCCGGATCCGAGGGACCCGACAGACCCGACAGACTTGACCGACGGGGACCACGACGACGAGGACGCCGACGAAGACACCCTCGAGGGGGACTCCGAGCAAGGCCCCGACGCGCAGGCCGCGCCGGACGAACTGACCCCCGCCAACAGCAGACCGGCACCATCCGCCGACGCGCAGCAGCCGGACGCGCAGCAGCCGGACGTGCAGGAAGCCGGCGACACCGGCGGCGAATGACCTCCACTCGGCTTCCGCAGCTGCGTGCCCGGGTGGACTAGGGTGCCAGGCATGCCGATCGCAGCTCAACAAAAATCTGCCAGGACCACGCTCACGTGCTTCGCGGTGGCGGCGGTCGCCGCGGCCGCGCTGACGGCATGCGACGCGCAGCCGGCCCCGACCTCGAACCCCGATGCCGTCGAACGGCAGGTCACGGTCGTGGGAGCCGGCGAAGTCCAGGGCTCGCCCGACACGCTGACGGTGGACGCATCGGTGGAGTTCGTGGCCCCCGAGGCCACCGCCGCCATGAACCAGACCAACGATCGTCAGCGCGCCGTCATCGATGCGCTCGTCGACGCCGGGATAGACCGCGACGACCTGGCCACCACCGAGGCCGATTTGCAGCCGCAGTACGCCCCCGAGAACAACGCGATCATCGGCTATCGCGCCACCAACTCGATCGACGTGACGATCCGCGACCTCGACCTGGCCTCCGAAGCGCTCGGCCTGATCGTCCGCACCGGCGGCGATGCCACCCGCATCAACTCGATCAGCTACTCCATCGAGGACGATTCTCAGCTGGTTCGCGACGCACGGGCCAGAGCGTTCGAGGATGCCAAGGACCGCGCCGGCCAGTATGCCGACCTGTCCGGACTCGAACTCGGCAAGGTGATCTCCATCTCGGAATCGGGCGGCGCCACACCACCTGCGCCGATGCCCGCCCAGCGCGGGATGATGGAGGCTGCCGTACCACTGGAGCCGGGTCAACAGACGGTGAGTTTCAGCGTGACGGTGATCTGGGAGTTGACCTGATCCAAGAGCCCACGGGCGTCCCGGCGGGTTCGATGATGACGCGGATGCCGTTGAGCACCGCCGTCCCCGACAGTGGGTCGAGCACCGAACCGTCGTTGAGCTGGTTGACGTTCACACCCGGGTCCCGGGCGGCGAGCGTCTGTCCGGTGCCGTCGCGATCGTGACCCCAGCCGTGCGGCAGCGACAGCACGCCGCGACGGATGTCCTCGGTGATCTCGACAGGCACGATCAATTCGCCGCCGGGCCCCTTGACCACCGCGGAATCGGAAACCCCGAGCTCTGCGGCATCGTCGGGGTGCATCTGCAGTGTGCACCGATTCGTGCCCCCGGCCAGCGCGGGCACGTTGTGCATCCAACTGTTGTTGGAGCGCAGGTGCCGGCGTCCGATCAAGACGAATCCTGCAGTAGATCGCCCCACCGAATCGCGCAGTCGCTCCGCGTCGGCGACGAGCTGCGGTGGGGCGAGCTCGATCAGTCCCGACGGGGTGCGCAGCACATCGGGCAGCCGCGGCTGCAGCGGGCCAAGGTCGATACCGTGCGGGGCCGCCTTGAGCCGCTTGAGTGTCAAGCCGTTAGGCCGGGTCCCGAACGCGTCGCCGTAGGCGCCGAGACGGAGCATCATGTCGAGCCGACGCTCGTAGCCCGGTCCGTCGTCGAGCATGGCGGTCAGCCCATCGACCGCGCGCCCCGCGACCGGCGAGCCTGCATCGGCGGTCTCCTTGGCCAGGGTGGTGGCGATAACCTGCTCGTCAACCAGCGCCGGGTCCGCATCGACTCCGATTCCGTAGATCACCAGCGCGATTCGCGACAGGATTTCTGCCTCGTCAGGGGCCTCGCCCAACGCCAGCGCTGGCGGTGAGTAGCGCGCATTGTTGCGCACTGCAACGTTGTTCAGCGCGAAGTCGAAGTGCGGGCTGCGCGATGGCGGCGGTGGCGGCAAGATGACGTCGGCGTGGCGGGTGGTCTCGTTGAGATAGGGATCGACCGAAAGCATGAACCCGGTCCCGGCCAGTGCGCGGTCGAGTCGATCACCGTCGGGTGCGGAGAGCACCGGATTGCCCGCGATGGTGATCACGGCGCGAATCTGCCCTTCCCCCGGGGTAACTATCTCCTCGGCCAGCGCCGCGACAGGCAATTCCGAGAGCACCTCGGGATGGCCGGAGACCCGGCTGCGCCAGCGGCCGGTCCGGAACCCGCGACCCTTTCGGCGGCCGCGCGGGGCGGGCGCAACGGGCGACAGCGGAAACATCGCGCCGCCGGCCCGGTCCAGATTGCCGGTCAGCACGTTCACCACGTCGACCAGCCAACTGCCCAGAGTGCCGAATTCGACCGTGGAGGTACCCATCCGCCCGTACACGGCTGCTGACGGCGCCCGGGCCAGCTCCCGGGCCAGCGTCCGGATGTCGTCAGCCTCAAGCCCGCAGTGGGCGGCGACGGCCGACGGCCCGAAACCGCGGGCGAGTTCGCGAACGTCCTCCACCCCGGCGACGTCGTCAGCCAAAGCTCCCAGATTGACCAGGCCCTCCTCGAACAGGACATGGACGACGGCGAACAGCAGTGCGGCGTCGGTGCCGGGCCGCGGCGCCAGGTGCCGGTCAGCAAGCTGGGCGGTGCGGGTACCGGCGGGGTCGATGACGACCAGCTTGCCTCCACGCTTACGTAGGCTGCGCAGCTTGCCGCCGAAGCCGGCGGCGGTTGCCAGACTGCCGTTGGACACCATGGGGTTCGCCCCGATGATCACCAGATAGTCGGTGCGATCGAGGTCGGGCACCGTGAACGCGACGGGGCTGCCGAACATCAATCCCAGCGCCACGTGCTTGGGCATCTGGTCCAACGTGCTCGCCGAGTAGACCTGATGGGTACCGAGACCGCGGATGATCAGCGGCGGATAGAGCGCACCGGCGACGGTGTGTGCGTTCGGATTGCCCAAATACACGCCCACCGACTGGCCACCGTGCTCGGTCAGCACTGTGGAAAGCCCGGTGGCGGCGGCCGAGAATGCCTCCTCCCACGTCGCTGGCATGAGCGTGCCGGCCCGCCGCACCATGGGAACCCGCAAGCGGTCAGGGTCGTTGTCGAGTTCGGCGAAACTCGCCCCCTTGGGGCAGATGAAGCCAGCGCTGAAGACATCGTCGCGGTCACCCCGCGCACCCACAACCCGTCCGTTGTCGATGGTCAGCGTCAGGCCACAGGTCGCCTCACAGAGGGGACAGATACGCAGGGCTGTGTCCGTCACGCCTCAACCGTCCTCGTACACCCTGGGGTCGAGGGTGCCGATGTAGGGCAGGTCGCGGTAACGCTCGGCGTAGTCGAGCCCGTATCCAACGACGAACTCGTTGGGGATGTCGAAGCCCACGTAGGTGATGTCGACGTCGGTGCGCACCGCCTCGAGCTTGCGGAGCAGAGTGCACACCCGCAGCGATCGTGGGCGTCTGGTGGCCAGGTTGCGGAGCAACCAGGACAGCGTCAGCCCGGAGTCGACGATGTCCTCGACTATCAGCACGTCACGATCGTTGATGTCGCGGTCGAGGTCTTTGAGGATACGGACCACGCCCGAAGACGACGTGGAGGATCCGTAGGAGCTGACCGCCATGAATTCCAGCTGGGTCGGCAGCGAGATGGCCCGGGCCAAGTCGGTGACGAACATGACTGCGCCCTTCAGCACGGTGATGAGCAGTAGATCCTGCCCGTCGGCCCCATCAACTGCACCGCGGTAGTCTCCGGCGATCTGCGCTCCGAGTTCAGCAGTCTTGGACCGGATCTGATCTTCGGACAGCAGCACCGACTTGATGTCCCCGGGGTACAGCTCCCCAGTATGCGCAGGCACGTCCACAGCGTGCCACGTCGTGGCCCGGATAACCAAGGCCGGCCGTCACACCGGCTCTCGAAACAGCAGCAGCATGTCCTGTCGACGACCTGCGAACAGCCGTTCACGAGGTGGTGCGCTGGGCACCGCCACCGCGCCCTGCCCCCGCCAATCGGTAACCAGGCGGTCGGTGGCGCGGAGTTGCTTGTCGGACAACCCGATGGCCCCACCGGCCAGCAGCCACGCCCTGATCACCCGGCGCCGAAGCGCCGTCGGCAACGGAGAAATCGCAGCGGTGGGGAGGCCCTCGAGGGGCAAGCCCGCGCCCAGCTCGGCCAAGAACTCTGCGGCCATGCCGTCGAGCAAGTCGTTGTCCTCTCGCAGCGCGGTCGCGGTGCGCGCCAGCGCTTCGGCCACGCCGCCGCCGAGGGAGTCCTCGAGCAGCGGCAGGACCTCGGTGCGCAGTCGGACCCTGGTGAAGCGCCGGTCGGTGTTGTGCGGGTCCTGCCAGGCCTTCAGCCCGAGCTCGGCACATGCCTTGCGGGTCAGCTCGCGTCGCACCCCCAACAGCGGTCGGCACCAGGGCGGGTCATAGGGGCGCATCCCAGCGATGGAACGGGCGCCAGACCCCCGGCCCAGGCCGAGCAGCACCGTCTCGGCCTGATCGTCAAGCGTGTGCGCCAACAACACCGGCGCGCCCGCACGAGCCTGTTCGAGCGCCCGGTAGCGGGCCGTTCGAGCGGCCGCTTCTGGACCGCCGGCGGATCCCACATCGACGCAAATTACCTCTGCACCAACACATCCCACCGCCATTGCCTGCTCGCGGGCAGTCGCGCTGACCGTCTCTGATTCCGGCTGCAGGCGGTGGTCGATGATCAGCGCGGTAGTCGGCAGCACCGTTGCTGCCGCAGCGGCCAGCGCGAGCGAGTCGGCACCCCCCGAGAGCGCGACACACCAGCGGCCTTCACCTTCGGCGTGTTCCTGGGCGAAGTGGGTTACCACCGCGCGCATCTGGGCTACAGCAGTCGGTCGATCCATCGCTGCGGTTCATCGATTTCGCTTGGCAAAGGCAGACTTTCGGCACCTGACCACACAGTGTTGAACCGCTGCATCCCCACCTTGGACACCACGTCGTCGACAAATGCCTTGCCTCGGGTGTACTGGCTCATCTTGGCGTCGACACCTAACAGCGCGCGGATCAGTCGCTGCAACGGGGGCTGCTTTCGCTGCCTTCGCCGGTCGAACCGGTGCCGGATCGATGCGACCGACGGAACCACGGCCGGCCCAACAGCATCCATCACATGCTCGGCGTGTCCCTCCAGCAGCGTTCCCAACACCAGCAGTTGATCGAGCGCCTCACGCTGCGGCTCGGACTGCAGCGCCCGGATAAAACCCAGCACACCCGTGGAATTCAACTGATCAGCATCGTTTTTCGACTCGTCCCGGAATCCACGGACGTATGCTGCCAGCCGGGCGACGACCTTCGTGACGTCCTCGCCCGCATCTTCGGTCAGTACCGCGAGCGCCCCCGTCATGTGGCCTGCGAGCCAGGGATTGGCCCGAAACTGCACCCGGTGGGTAACCTCATGCAGGCACACCCACATACGAAAGTCCTTGGGGTTCACCCGCAGTTGGCGCTCGACAGCAAGGGCGTTGGGGTACACCAGGAGCAGCTCGCCACCTTCGGTTCCGAACGGATCGTACTGGCCGAGGATGGCCGACGACACGAATGCCAGCACCGCACCGGTCTGCGCCCCGGCAACACTGCCACTGATCACCCCGGTCCTGGCGCGGCCGCCGGAATCACCTGCGTTCACGCCCCCGGTCATCGCCCGCATCGAGTGCGCCGCAGCGCGAATCCACTCCGGCCGGTTGACGATTCGTGCCTCCGGGATCCCACCGCCCTCAATCAAACCGGTTACCTCGCGAACCGGCAGTTCGGCGACCCGGGCTGACGCGCTGAGCTGCTCGATCACCTGTCTGCGGGTGTAGTCGGTGGCCGCGGGTTCGGGGCGCGCCAACTTGGCCCCCACGGTGGCCGCCAGATTCCAGTCGACCACGCGGCCCAATGCCAAACCGGACTTCGCCGGCGAGCTCATCTGCGGCATCCGCAGGAGCGCAACGTCGCTGCGAAGGCGTCGAGTGCCGTGCGCCCGCTCGGACCCGCGTCGTTGGACAACAGGGCGAAGGTGAGCACTCGACCACTCTCGTCAGTGACGATCCCGGCCAACGTATTCGTGCCGGTCAGCGAACCGGTCTTGGCCCGGAGGTACCCCGCCGCGGCCAGGCCCTCCTCGGTGTCGAGATAGCGGTAGGACAGGGTGCCACTGCCCCCGGCAATCGGCAGCAGATCCACCAGCGGGCGCAGGCCCGGGTGGTCGTTTCCGGCCGCGGCATTGATCACCTCGTCGAGCGTCCCGGCGGTGAGCCGGTCATCCACCGACAGGCCGCTCGAGTCGAACAAACGGGCTCCGCTGGTGTCGATTCCCGCCCCCTCGAGCGTCTTCAGCACCGCGCGGGCGGCACCGTCGAAACTCAGCGGCAGATTCAGCTCGGCGGCGACCTCGCGGCCGAAGGACTCCGCCATCACGTTGTCGGAGAAGTTCATCATGTCGCGCAGCCGCTCCATCATCGGCGGCGACTGCACCGAGGCGAGCTCTTTGCCTCCAGAAGTCGGGCGCGCCGACGACAGCACGGTGACCTCCGCCGGGTCGATACCCAAAGCCGTCGCCAGGGCGCGGCCGGCATCCAACGCCGGAGTCTTCGAACGTCGTGATTCCACGCTCACCGGCTGGGTGCGCCCGCCATCGAGCATCACCGACTCCATGGGTGCGATGTCGCCACCGTCGATGTCCAGCGGATCCCAGCCTGGGGCCAGCGTCGGACCGCTGTAAGCGCTGATGTCCACCTGCACGGAACGCACGGCGGTGCCACTGCGGCGGACCTGATCGGCCAGATCGGCGATGCGCGCCGCGTTGCGATACCAGGTCTCCTCGTCGCGAGGCGCCGCCGACAGCGTCTGATCACCGCCGCCGACCAGCACCACCACACCAGGTTGGTCGCCGGCCACCACCCGGGTCGTCAACCGGGCGTCGCGATCCAGGGTCAGCAGCGCCGCCGCGGCGGTCAGCACCTTGTTCGTCGACGCCGGCTGCATCGGCACGCCGCCGCCCTGCGCCCAGAGTTGCCGGCCAGTCAGCGCATCGGAGACGCGCGCGGTGAACCTGCCGAGGTTCGGGTCGTCCAGTACCGGCGCCAGGACCGCGGCGAGGCCGTCCGTCGTCGGTACCTCGGCGGTCTCGGCCACCGGAACGACGGCGGGCGCCGCGGTTGCCGGGGCAGGCTCGGGTTCGACGGCCAGTGCGGCGCTGGGATCCTGCCTGGTCAGCAGAGCAGCCGCCGCAACCACGACGGCAACCAGCAGCAATACCGCCACCCCGACCACCACGTGGGTTGATCGCCGCCACCGAGTGGGCCGCATGTTCTCCCTGCTTTCGATCGATACCCAAGCCACCCCTGTAGAGCAGGGTATCGCTCCCTATATGGTGGACTCCGCCCTGTCGCGTCGTCCCCCTGTGTCATCCGCAAGCCTGAGCCGACCCCGAGCCGAAGGAGTCCCCACGGTGCAATTCGATGTCCTCATCGAGGTTCCCAAGGGATCTCGAAACAAGTACGAGGTGGACCACGACAGCGGCAAGGTAAAGCTGGACCGCTACCTGTTCACGGCGATGGCCTACCCGACCGACTACGGCTACATCGAGGACACTCTCGGCGAGGACGGCGATCCGCTGGACGCGCTGGTGCTGCTGCCGGAGCCGGTGTTCCCCGGATGCATCCTGACGGCCCGCCCGGTGGGCATGTTCCGAATGACCGACGAGCATGGCGGCGACGACAAGGTGTTGTGTGTGCTCACCGACCCGCGGTGGGATCACATCACCGACATCGGCGACGTTTCATCGTTCGACTTGGACGCCATCAAACACTTCTTCGTGCACTACAAGGACCTCGAGCCCGGAAAGTTCGTCAAGGCCGCCGACTGGGTGGGACGGGCGGACGCCGAGGCGGAGGTGCTGCGCTCGATCGAACGGTTCAAGGCCGAAGGCCACTGAGGCCGGCCGCCGAGACCTGAGCGCCCGCGGCAGGTCATAGACCGGGCCGACACGAATTTGCGCCGCTTTAACACGCCGTAACGCCGCCGTCCTTTACGGCTTCGATCATGTCCCCATGCTGCTGCACCAGGGAATCGGGCTGGACGCGTTCAACGCGATGCCGATGCGTCGCGCCGTCCACGCCGTCTTCGAGTGCTGTTCGAGCGTGCCACTGGCCGCAGATCTGGCGCGGGCCCGCCCCTACGACAACCACGACCAGCTGTTTCGCTGCGCCGACACGTTGCTGTTCGGGCTCAGCGAGGATGCGGTCGACGCCATCCTGGAGGCCTGCCCAGACATCGGCCGGCGGCCGGGAAGTGAGAAGTCCCAGGCCGAGCAGTGCGCTGTCACCGACGATCGGCCCGAGTTGAGGGAGCAACTGACGAGAGCGGCAGCGAACTACCGGCGCCACTTCGGTTTCGGGTTCGTGATGTTCGTCGACGGTTACAGCGCCGAAGACATCCTCGCAGCGCTCGCAGACCGCCTGAACAATGACCACGACACTGAGCGCAAAGTGGTCCGAAACGAACTCGCTCGGATCAACCGCACCCGGCTCGACCGGATGCTTGGCCCCGAGGGCGGCTACGACAACTGGTGACCGGGCGATGCCAACGCTGCCGGATTGATCTGCGCCAAGCTCTCGAATGACGGTCTGGCCAGGTAATAGCCCTGGAAAAGGTGTATGCCGATATCCTGCAGGCAACTCAGTTCGTCGCCGGTTTCCACGCCTTCGGCGATCACGGTCATGCCCAATTCACGACAAATCTGCACCATGCCCTTGCATATGACCTGGCGCGCCTTGTCCCCCGAGATGTCACGTATCAAGCACATGTCCAGCTTAACCACGTCCGGCCGCAAGTCAGCCAGCAGATTCAAGCCGGAGTGACCGGCCCCGAAATCGTCGATAGCGACGAGAAACCCGCGCCCCTGGTAGTCGGTGACGATGGTACGGAGGTGCGGCAGGTCATTCACGTACTCGCTCTCGGTGATTTCAAAGACGATGCGACTGGTGGGAAATCCGTACTCCTCAGCGGCTTCCAGGGTCGTGCGTATGCATAATTCGGGTCGGTACACGGCGTTGGGCATAAAATTGACGTTGAGCAACGTGGAGATACCCAGCTCGGCGGCCAGCTTGATCGCCTTCACCCGACACGTCTGATCGAAGCGGTAGAGATTGTCCTTGTTGACCCGTTCGAAAACTTCGGCGGCCGGTTCGTTTCGCACGCCCCGTACCAGCGCCTCATGTGAGTAGATCTCACCGTTCAGAGTATTGACGATGGGCTGAAACGCCATCGAGATGTCGAACCCCAGGCCGGCGCCCTGTGCGCACGCTCCGCAACTCAACGGGCGGTAATCCGTAGGCCTGGGCATGTAGGAAACCTACGACAATGCCGGGTTCGCCACTGCTCGACCCCAAACACCGAGGCACCACGACACCCGGCCGGCGTCACCGCGAAGGATCCTCCCGCGGATCCGCGGTGAGGTCGGCGGGCTCCACCGCACCGGCGGTCGACGGGCCGCCGTTTTTGCGCACGTCGTGCACCCGGGTCTTGTACAGGCTCGCCGCGGCGGTGATCACCAACGTGGCGACGATTACGCCGAGGGACAGCAGCGTGGGTATCTCGGGCACCGCAACATTTTTCCCGCCGTTGATGAACGGCAACTCGTTCTCGTGCAGCGCATGCAGCAAAAGCTTGATGCCGATGTAGCCCAGGATGAATGCCAACCCCTGCGAAAGGTAGACCAGCCGTTTCAGCAGATCGCCCAATAGGAAGTACAGCTGGCGCAGACCCATCAGCGCGAACACATTGGCGGTGAACACCAGATAGGGCTCGCGCGTCAGGCCGTAAATGGCAGGAATGGAGTCCAGCGCGAAGAGCAGGTCGGTGGTGCCCAGCGCGACGATGACCAGGAACATCGGTGTCATCAGCCGTTCGCCGGTCCCGCGATGGTCCTTCACCCACAACTTCAGGCCATCCCACTGGTCGGTGAACTTGAGGTGCCGCTGGGCGAACCGCACCACTGAGTTTTCGGCGTCGTCATCGTGTTCTGTGTCGCGGGCCAACTTGATCGCGGTGTACACGAGGAAGGCGCCGAAGAGGTAGAACACCCAGGAGAAATTCTCGATCGCCACGGCGCCGAGCGCGATGAAGATGCCGCGGAAGATCAGCGCCAGGATGATGCCGACCAGCAGGGCCTGCTGCTGATAGATCCGCGGCACCTTGAAGCTGGCCATGATGATCAGGAAGATGAACAGGTTGTCCACCGACAGGCTGTACTCGGTGAGCCAGCCAGCGAAGAACTCCAGCCCGAACTGGCCACCGTGGAAGAACCACGTCCAGAGCCCGAACGCGATGGCCAGACCGATGTAGACCGTCAGGTAGGTGGCTGTCTCACGCCTGGACGGCTCATGCGGCCGTCGCCCGATCACGATCACGTCGAACAACAGGATCGCGATCGTCACGCTGAGTGTGATGCCCCACTCGAGCGCAGATACGTTCATCAAACCTCCGGTCGGTGGTCAACGTCGGAGGTCCTTTCCACCGCCATCGGCCTGGCGTCGATGGTAGGCCAGCTAGTTTGTACCCGTGGCAGCAGCGGATCCAGCCCCGGAGATCCCCAGTCAATTCGCGCTGTCGGCGCACGCCGCCGAGCCGCGCACCCTGATCGACATCCTGTACGAGACCGCGGATCGTCATCCCGACGCGCCCGCACTTGACGACGGCAACGTCCAGCTCACTTACGCCGAGCTGATCTCGGACGTCGAAGACAGTGTCTCGTGGCTTGCGGCGCGGGGAATCGGCCGCGGCGACCGAATCGGAATCCGGATGCCCTCGGGCAGCTATGCACTGTACGTCGCCATTCTGGCGACCCTGGCGACCGGCGCCGCCTACGTACCGGTCGACGCGGACGATCCGCCGGAGCGCGCCGAACTGGTGTTCACCGAGGCCGGTGTCGTCGCGGTGATCACCGAGCGGGGCCTGGTCCGCGGGCCAGGCTCGTCGCGAGGGTGGCGCGCCGTCGCACCGCTGAGTCGAGATGACGCATGGGTCATCTTCACCTCCGGTTCGACCGGAACCCCCAAGGGCGTCGCGGTCACCCACCGCAGCGCGGCCGCTTTCGTCGACGCGGAAGCACGCTTGTTCCTGCAGGACAAACCCATTGGGCCTGGCGACCGGGTGCTGGCCGGTTTGTCGGTCGCGTTCGACGCGTCCTGTGAGGAGATGTGGCTGGCATGGCGGCACGGCGCGTGCCTGGTGCCGGCGCCACGGTCGCTGGTGCGTAGCGGGATGGACCTCGGCCCCTGGTTGGTGTCCCGCGATATCACCGTCGTCTCGACCGTGCCCACGCTGGCGGCGCTGTGGCCTGCTGAAGCGCTGGAGGGGGTACGGCTGCTGATCTTCGGCGGTGAAGCCTGCCCCCCGGAATTGGCCGAACGGCTGGCCTGCGGCCCGGACGCCGAGGGCCGCGAAGTGTGGAACACCTACGGGCCCACCGAGGCAACGGTGGTCGCATGCGCGGCGAAGCTGGACGGTTCGGCAGGGCAGGATGCGGGGAACGGCAAGCGCACGGTCAGCATCGGCCTGCCGCTCCCGGGATGGGATTTGGCCGTCGTCGACAGCGGCGGCAACCCGGTGCGCCTTGGTGAGGTCGGCGAATTGATCATCGGCGGCGTGGGGCTGGCGCGTTACCTCGACCGGGAGAAAGACGTCGAGAAATTCGGAGCCATGCCCACCCTCAGCTCCCACGGATCCTGGAGCCGCGCCTACCGCAGCGGTGACCTGGTCCGACTCGAATCGGACGGGTTGTACTTCGTCGGCCGAGCCGACGATCAGGTCAAGGTGGGCGGGCGCCGCATCGAGCTCGGCGAAGTGGATACCGCGCTGGCGAGTCTGCCCGGGGTCAGCGCCGCCGCCACCACCGTGCGCGAGACGGCCGGCGGCACACCGCTGCTGGTGGGCTACCTCGTGGTGGCGCCGGACGCCAGGCAGACCTTCGACCTCGCCGACGCCCGCGCTCAGCTG
>JAHZJB010000136.1 GCA_022601135.1 Actinomycetes bacterium
AACTGCTCACGATCCAGCTCGGCCACGATCTGCACCACACGCCCGTCGATCGCGTTGCGCTGACCAGCCAACTCCGCCAACTCCTCGAACAACACCTCAAGACGCTCACCAGGAGCCAAACACGTTGCCGCCGAACCCATAACCCCACCATCGCAAAGGGGTCCGACAGATCGTGGCTCGTGGCGCGCAAACCCGGTCTTGCGGGGCCGGTACAGCGCGTCACCTGCTGGCTGTTGGAACGACCTGTTGTCGACGTCGCGGCCCCGCCCGTCGACGGGGGGCCGCTGACCCCGCATCAGGGCCCGACGACACACCACCGGACGGTGCGCCGTAACCGGCGACACCCGGCTGGGCGGCGCTTCCAGGAACCGCCGCGGCGGTGGAGGGTGTGCGGTCGATGACGCCGGTGTCGTGTGCGGCTGTCTCGATGGAGGAGCCTGCTCGGGGTGTGCGGTCGGCGATGCCCGAACTGTTTTCCAATGCCAGGCCATTGCCCGCCTTCGGCGCAGTCATCGGAATCCGTGCCGCCCAGCTGGGAATGGTGGCTAGAGCTCCGCTCGCGGCTGCTGAGATGGCGGCGATTTGGGTTTTCGCTTCGGCTTTGATCTGTTCGATCAACGCGTCGACGTTCTCGCCGGCGGCCTCGAGGGCGACGCGCGCGGCTTCGAGGGCTTCGATGGCCGACTCAGCCCACCCGACAACCCCAGCCATCTCTGAGAGCATCGCCCCGAGCGTGGTGGCCCAGGCCGCCAGGTTCGCCGACGCCTCACCCACCTGGCCCGCCGCGATGCCCACTCGCACGAAGTAGCCCTGCCAGGTCGCCGAAATAGTGTCAGCCAGGACTCCGCGGCCGTAGTTGAGCAGCTGCATCGCCTGCACCTGCCCGTCCTCAGACGCCGCAACGAGTTGCGCGGAAAGCCGGCCGAATTCAACAGAGCGGCGCATCAACTCGCCAGGCTCAAGGGACTCCTCCCAGTAGTTCTGGAGAATCTCGGCGGCGTGTGGCGAGTTGGGTTTGGGCGGCAAGACGGTCTAGTCCTTTAGCTCACGCCGCATGCCTGGTCGAGCTTGACCCTCGCAGTGGTGACGGGCACACCGACGGCAGTGGTGTATGTCTGATCGGCGAGGTGCTGCATCGACCGCCGTTGCGCCGCTACATAATCATTGGCGGCGGCCACGACCTCAGGGGGATCGCTGGCGGCGATCTCGGACTCGAATGGATCTAGAGCTGCCTTAACGGCCGCGTTCTGGTTCGCAACGTAAGTGTCGATGTCTGGGGTGTCCCAGTCCCAGCCAGCTGGCAAACCCGGAATCGACTTGAGCGCCACGCTTGTAGCCGCCCAGGCCCTGCATGTGGAGCTGCTCTCCGCCGCTCGGGCTGTCGCGGGCGTGTCGCTGGCCGGGGTAGTGGTGTCGGCGGTGTTGGTGCCGCTGTTGATGATGAGGGCGCCTGCGATGACCGCGGCTGCGATGACGATGGCGGCGCCGATGATGGCTGCCGGTAGCCAGCGTCGAGGCTGGGGGGGCCGTGGGCGGCATGGCGGGGGGCTGTTGCGGTGGTGCAGCCATGGGCAAATGGTAGCTGTCAACACCGGGGTAGCCACCTTCGATGGGCCGGTCGAGCAGAGTGTTGCGGCTCATAGCGGTGCCCCTTTCTGGTCGGGTCGAGGCGTGCCGGCCCCATCGGGCATCTCGATCACCCCTGCGGCGGGTCCAGCAGGGCGCGGGCGTCCTTGATCAACAGCAGCTGGTGCAGCGGGTCTGTTGGCGAGGACTCGAAGCCGAAGTGCGCGTAAAAGGCACGGGCCTGTTCATGCAGAGCATGCACCAGCAATGCCCGCACACCAACGATCTCCGCGGCAGCCACCGTGCGGGTGATCGCGTCCCGCAGCAGCTGGGCACCCAGCCTCTTGCCTTGCTCCGTACGGTCAATCGCCAGCCGCGACAACAGGATCACCGGCACCGGATCGGGCATGTTGCGCCGCACCCGCCCTGGTGTACCGGCACGCTCCACCGACGCCGAGGCCAACGCATAGAACCCCACCACGCGACCGGCCCGACACGTCACGAAGCACCGAGAGGCACCCTCGACATGGTTGGCCAAGGCCCGACCCCGCAGGTACCCGTCCAGGGTGGGCTCGCCGCTATCGAAATCGGCGACCACATCGTGCTCGCTGAGCGGCCGCGGAGCGCTGTAACCGCTCACTCGTCGAAGATCGAGGGCTCCGCGAATAACCTCTCCAGCCGCGGCTTCGGCGACACCGGCCGATCCAGCGCTGCCATAAACTCCGACCAGGCCGCTGCGTCGAGCATGAACAGCCGGCGATCGGCGAGCACATCCCGGGCATGAGCCAGCGTCGCGGTAAGCGTGAAGTTCGTCAGGTCGGTGCCCTCTACTTCGGCGGCACGGCGGATCAGCGCGTCCTGCTCAGCGGTCAGGCGCACCGCGAACCGCTCCGTCTTCGTAGCCATAAGACCAATTGTGTGTCTCATAGGCACACAATGCAAGCGGGTGTTTTCTCATTCCAGGTCGGGGGTGTAGTCGATGACCGGCAGCTGTTGGCGATGAGCCTGTTGATCCGCTTGATCACCGTGCGATCAGCGCTCTGCCAGTGCAGGTAGTCCTCCCATGCCTGGGGAGCGAACACGATGTTCACTCCGTAGTGTCGAGTTCGGCAGGGATTCCGCGGCCCTGGTCCAGAGCAGTAGCGGCGTCCAGTAGACGCCGAGCGTTCGCCGGGGACCGGAATAGATACGCCGTCTCCTGCCACGCCTCCCAGTCTTCGGCAGACATGAGGACGGCCCGCCCGTTCTTCGACGTGATCTCTACCGGTGCCCGGTCAGCGTTCACCTGCTCGATCAGCGGAAACAAGTTCTTCCGGGCCTCGCTTGCAGTGATAGCCATGTGCCTGACACCTCCCTGACTGGTACGAAATATGGTACCAGTCGTGTTGGTCTGGCCGCGCCGGCGCTGCCTGGCCGTGACAGTCTGATTTGGCCCCAGGGGGACGGCTTGATCTGGCCCCGCCTGGATGGTGGCGGGGTGTTGTTGTGACGGTCTGATCTGGCCCCACTTCGGTGACACGCCGTGTCGGTTATGACGGCTTGATCTGGCCCAACCTCAGCGTGGTCGGTGTCCGGATGGTCCGGATTACCGGTCACGGAGGTCAGGCGTGCGAAGGGTGTCGCGTGTGCAGCAGTTCGAGGCGATTCGGCGGGATCACCGGGTCGAGGGGCTCTCGATTCGGGGGTTGGCCGATAAACACGGGGTGCATCGGCGCACGGTGAGCCAGGCATTGGCCTCGGCGATCCCGCCGGAACGCAAGACCGCTGAGCGGGTGGCGCCGCGGTTGGAGCCGTTCAAGGCCGCCATCGATGCGATGCTGCGCAGCGATCTGGATGCCCCGAAAAAACAGCGCCACACCGCCCGGCGGGTGTTAGCGCGGTTGGTCGACGAGCATGGCGCGGCGGGGTTGTCGTATTCGACGGTGCGTGACTATGTGCGCAAGCGCCGCCCGCAGATTCTGGCCGAGGCGGGCCGGCCGCTGGAGTTGGGGTTTGTGCCCCAGACTTATGAGCCCGGCGCTCAGGCCGAGGTCGACTTCCACGACCTGTGGGTGATCTTGGCCGGGATCAAGACCAAGACGACGCTGTTCACGATGCGGCTGTCCTACTCCGGGCGGGCGGCGCACCGTGCCTCGATCACCGCCGGTCAGGAAGCGTTCCTGGAAGGCCACGAGTACGCCTTCGGCCGGTTCGGCGGTGTGCCGACCGACAAGATCCGCTACGACAACCTCAACAGTGCGGTCACTCAGGTGTTGTTCGGGAGATCCCGCCAGGAGAACGACCGCTGGATCGCGTTTCGCTCGCACTACGGATTCGAGGCCTGGTACTGCCAGCCCGGCCGTGAAGGTAGCCACGAGAAGGGCGGGGTCGAAGGCGAGGGCGGGCGGTTTCGCCGCAACCACTGCGTGCCGATGCCGGTCGTGGATTCCATTGATGAACTCAACGCCGTGCTGGCCGCCGCCGATGACGCCGATGATGCCCGCCGCATCGGCAACCGGTCGACCAGCGTGGCCCAGGACTGGGCGCTGGAGCGCACCTTGCTGGGTCCGTTGCCGACCGAATCCTTCGACACCGCGCTGAGTCTGACCCCGCGGGTGGACCGCTACGCCCAGATCACGGTGCGCTGCAACCAGTACTCGGTGCCAGCCCGATTCATCGGCCATCGACTACGAATCAGGCTGTCGGCCTCGACGGTCACCGCCTATGACCGCAACCAGCCGGTGGCCCGCCATCAACGGGCAATCGGCAAGGGCGCCAAAGTCCTGGATCTGGATCATTATCTGGAGATCCTGCGGTACAAGCCTGGTGCCCTGCCCGGGGCGACCGCGCTAGCCCAGGCCCGGGCGGCCAAGGTCTACACCGCCACCCACGACGCGTTTTGGGACGCAGCCCGCAAGGCTCACGGCGACGCCGGCGGAACCCGCGCCCTAGTCGAGGTGCTGCTGCTGCACCGCCGCATCGACCACGCTGATGTGTGCGCCGGGATCACCGCCGCCCTGGCGGTGGGCTCGGTCAACCCCGACGTCGTCGCCCTGGAAGCCCGCAAAGCTGGCGAACACCGCGGCCGGGCCACCGACCCTGATGGCGATGCCACCACCGAGGTGGTGATCGATCTGATCCCGCGCCGCGCCGAGCTGCCCGCCGACACCCGGACGCTGCCCTGTTTGGACAAATACGACGCCCTGCTGGGAAAGGAAAGCTCATGACCGCCCGCCACAGCATGACCGAACCGGCCGCGACCGCCGCGATCGACCAGGGCTGCCGCATGCTGCGCCTGCCCACCATCCGCGATCGCTTCGCCGAGATTGCCGCCACCGCCGAACGCGAGCAGCAGACCTACCTGGGATTCCTGGCCGAGCTGGTCATCGCCGAATGCGACGACCGCGACCACCGCCGCGCTGCTCGTCGTCTACGTGATGCCGGATTCCCCCGCCCGAAACGGTTGGAGGACTTCTCCTTTGAGGCCAACCCCGCGATCAACCCCGCCGTCGTCGGTCAACTGGCCAGCTGCGGCTGGGTCAAAGCCGGCTACCCGCTGTGTTTGATCGGAGACTCCGGCACCGGCAAAAGTCACCTGCTCATCGGCCTGGGCACCCGAGCCGCTGAAGCCGGTTACCGAGTCCGCTACACCCTGGCCAGCAAGCTGGTCAACGAACTCGTCGAAGCCGCCGACGACAAACACCTCACCAAACTGATCACCCGCTACGGCCGCGTGGATCTGCTCCTCATCGACGAACTGGGCTACCTGCAACTCGACCGCCGCGGCGCCGAGCTGCTCTTCCAAGTTCTCACCGAACGAGAAGAACGTTCCGCGATCGCCATCGCCTCCAACGAGCCCTTCTCCGCCTGGACCAAGACGTTCACCGACCCCCGGCTCTGCGCCGCCATCGTCGACCGCCTCACCTTCGCCGGCCAGATCATCGAAACCGGCACCCACTCCTACCGACTGGCCCACACCCGAAACACCCAACCCACCAAAGCGACTGGGGCCAAATCAAGCCGTCCTGGTGGGGCCAAATCAACTTGACACAGCCACGCTGCCGGCCGCCGGGTCGCGGTTCGCTTGCGGGCACGTTGTCGGCGGGGACAACTGATCAATCACAACTCTGGTGACGGAGATCCGCGCCGCTCACGGTACTTCCCAAACGAGGGCTCGTTCTGTTGGAGGTAACTGCGCTGATGTGCCGGTCGACGAAGGAGGGGGCGGTGGCAGCTACGGCGCCCGATCGGCCCGAAACGGAAACGCCCGCCGGGCGCGGATGGCCCGCCGGAAGGTGGTGGCGCACCTCAAAGAGCAGGGTTGTCAGCTGTTGCGGGTTCAGCGGTCGGTAGTTGATGGTGGCGCGCACTAGATATGTGCAGTTGAATCTTACTATTTATCCGACTCCAGATTGTGATGTAGCTCGACTTAGCGCACCTAGCTACCATAATCCGGCGGTCAGACACCACACACAGGTCCCGATCGAGGGAGTCGGTGTCGTCCACGTGTTCGCCGCGGTGACCGATGACGACCCGGGGTACGGGTTCACCGATGTGACACTTGCGCGCTACCGGAGCGGCGCACTCCACGAGCACATCCCGGTGACCGGCTCCACGTGCGAGAGCGCGGTGGCGCGATGCATACGGGGCGACACCACGTCGCTCTGCCTCCTGGGCATCGACGATGAACTCGACCAGCTACCCCAACTGCGCGACGCGCCAACGTCTTCGGATGCAGGATCCACCCCCCGCGTCTTGGCGTTAATCGCGCGGGCCGAGAGTAGATGCGCACGGACTCCCGCGCTCGAGACGACTGATCGGCAACTGCGCATCCGGCATCCGCCAGGGGGAGTGCTTGACCGCATTCGGCCGACAGGCGGTGTGTGCGTCCTCGGTGAATCCGCAGTCAGGCGGCTGCCCGTCCCGCTACCGATCCGCCCCGGAATGTCGGGGCGGATCGCGAATGGACCAACCAAACGGGGTCCCACACGCGTCCCCAGTAAGACACGCATCCCTAGTAAGACACGCATCCC
>JAHZJB010000137.1 GCA_022601135.1 Actinomycetes bacterium
CGGGCGGCCTCAGCACCGCAGATGCCGGTCCGGATCAGTTCGAAGTATCGACGCTTGACACTGGCAGGCATCTTGTTCGGCGCGTAACGAGGCATCGCAATCCCATCCGTCCAGGATTCGCAACGATCGTTAGAAACTGCCTCGTGAGGTAGGTGTAGAAAATCGAACCGATTGCCTCCATGATCCACGGCGAAGGCACTCGACGCGGTAGCCCCAACCTGCAGCGCTACATCATCGACGACCTGTCCACCCCGACCGGCCCGGCGCCCAAGCGCTCGCCGCCGAAGATCCCCTCCACCAGAGGGGAATCCGCACAGCAGAAATCAGTCTCTGGATGCTAAGAACGGACCTCAGCAGCTAACGGTCTCTCCTAACACCACGCAGTCGTGCCACACTGGGAACGCTTCACTGAGGGTGCGAAAATCGGTAATCGCAACGAAGTCGCCTCCGAGTGCGATCATGGCGGACGTGTCCCCCGCCTCCGCCGTCTTCGCCTCGGACAATGCCGCGCCTGCGCATCCGAGAGCGCTCGAGGCCCTGCACCGCGTCAACGACGGACCGGCCCCGTCGTACGGCACTGACCTCGTGACGCGACGGGCCGCCGACGCTTTACGGGAGACCTTCGCATCACCCGACGCCGAGGTCCTGTTCGCGTTCACCGGCACCGCTGCCAACATCATCGCGCTCGCGGCCGCAGTGCAGCCGTGGCAGGAGATCCTGTGCAGCGATATCGCCCATGTTCTGCTGGACGAAGCCGGCGGCCCCGTCCGGCTCTCCGGCGCCCAGCTGACCCGGCTGCCCAGTGACGACGGCCTTATCGCGCCCGACGAGCTCGACCGCAGGGTCGCCCGCCGCGGCGAAGTCCATCACTCCCAACCTCGCATCGTCAGCGTCACCCAGTCCACCGAGAACGGGCGGGTATGGACAGCTCCCGCCATGGCGGAGTTCGTCGCGCACGCCCACACGCTGGGTCTGCTCGTACACGTCGACGGGTCACGTGTCGCCAACGCGATTGCCACGCTCGATGTTTCGCCCGAGGAGGCAATTGCCGACGCGGACGTCGTGACGGTTGGCGGAACGAAGAACGGCATGCTGTTCGGCGACGCCATCCTGGTGCGCAAGCCCGACCACTTCGGCGGAATACATTTCGTGCAGAAGCAGATCGGGCACCTGGCGAGCAAGCACCGCTACATCGCCGCGCAGTTCCTGGCACTCTTCGAAGACGATCTATGGCTCAAGACCGCCTCACACGCCAACGCGATGTCCCGCCGGCTCAGTAGCGGAATGACGTCGCTGGGACTGCGGTTGGCCTCGCCGGTGGAGGCCAACGAGGTCTTCGTGACCCTGACGCCCGACGTTCTCCAGCGGCTCGGGCATTACTACCTCCTGCACCAACCCGACCCGGGCGAGCCGGTCGTGCGGTTCGTTTGTTCCTGGTCCACCCGCGACGCTGAAGTCGACGCGATGCTGGCCACCTTGCGGGAGCTGCTCTAACCCACGCAATAGTTCAAACACTCGTGAACTGGCCGCCTGAAGGGAGACGCTCACATGCCCACCGTTCTCGCCGTCGCCATCGCGCTCATCGGCGGTTTCATTCAGAGCCGCCGCCACCAAGATCGACCCGCAGCCGACATTCACCTGGTTTGGTGGATGGTGGCGGTCGTTGGTGTCGCTTCGATCATCGGAGCCGCCTTCCACATCTTCGACGGACCGCACATCGCCGAGATGATCGGCTATACCCGTGGCAACGGTGGTTTCCAGTGGGAGAACGCGATGGGGGACTTAGCTATTGGTGTGGTCGGTATCATGGCCTACTGGTTTCGCGGGCACTTCTGGCTGTGCGTCATCGTGGTTCTCACCATTCAGTACCTCGGCGACGCAGCCGGACACATCTACTTCTGGTTGGCCCAGGACAATACCCAGCCCTACAACATCGGAATTCCTCTGTGGTCCGACATACTGCTGCCGATGGTCATGTGGGCGCTCTACGCCTGGTCTCGTCGCAGCGGTGGGGCGGCGCTGGTTCATTGATCCCGGGACGACGAGTAGCGCGTCAACCGTCCTTGGGCCGCTGCGCGGCGAAGGACACCGTGACGGTGTCGGCGACTTTCACCGAGCCCATCAGAATCGAGTAGGGCTTGACGCCGAATTCGGTCTGGCGCACCTCGGCGTCACACGACATTCGCCAGTCGTCGCCGAGGTCCTCCACGTTTACCTCGACCTCGCACTCCCTGGCCTTACCGTGAATCTCCAACGTGCCGGCCAGGCGATAGCCATTGCTCGCCTGCTGAATATCGTTCGCGTGGAACCGGATCAGGGGGAATCGGTCAGCATGTAGTGCCTTCATCGCATTCGACCGCACGATCGTCATCTCCGGCCCAGAGAGGCCCTTGACACCGCCTTCTCCCCGTACCACCCGCAGCGAGTCGACGTCGACGGTCAGATCCACCTCGGTGGGCTCGTCGGCGGTCCAGGTCACCTCCGCGCGCCAACTGTCCATGGCGATGGTCAGGCGGTGCCCCATTTTCGCCGCCCGGCCGGCCACGCCGGTCTTCACGAGGAGCTCACCGGCCGACTCATCTAATTTCCACCGGGCATCAGTCATCGGCCGACTTTAGCGCCCCGTATCGCAGCACCGCAGCGGTCTCCTCCGAAGATGCCCCTACGCAACCATCAGTCCCGATAAGTTTATCAACGGTTCTGCTTGATCTCGATCTGCTCTTGGGGGTGGCAACATGCCGGAGGTTCACCGCGCGCCGGCCAGTATCGCAGTCCTGACCAGCGGAGGCGACGCCCCCGGGATGAACGCGGCGGTGCGCGCGGTGGTCTGCACGGCCGCGCACCACGGCATCGACGTCTACGCGATTCATGAGGGCTACCACGGCCTGGTCACGGGCGGCGATCTGATCACGCGGATGGGACCAGCGGATACCAACGGCATTCTGCATCGAGGCGGCACCGCCATCGGTACCGCTAGATCCCAGGAGTTCCGAGAGCGCAGAGGCCGCCTGAGCGCCGCCCGGAACATGGTCGAGCGCAGCATCGACGCACTCGTCGTGATCGGTGGCGACGGCAGTCTCACGGGTGCCGATATTTTCCGCCGGGAATGGCCCGAATTGCTCTCAGAGCTTGTCGACGCGGGCGAAATCTTGCCCACCGCCGCCGACGATCACCCCTTTCTGCGTCTCGTGGGCATGGTCGCCTCCATCGACAACGACATGGCCGGCACCGACATGACAATCGGCGCCGACACGGCGCTGCACCGCATCGTCGAGGCGATGGACGCGCTGCGCAGCACCGCGTCCAGCCACCAGCGCACGTTCGTCGTCGAGGCGATGGGAAGGGATTGCGGCTACCTCGCCTTGATGGCCTCGCTGGCTACCGCGGCGAATTGGCTGCTGATCCCCGAGCAACCTCCTGCCGAGGACTGGGCGATGCAGATGTGCCGGGACATCAAGGCGGGCCGAGACATCGGCCGTCGGCAGAGCGTGGTTCTCGTCGCCGAGGGCGCCCAAGACACAGACGGCAATCCCATCAGTTCAGACCACATCAAGTCGATCCTGGAGCAGGAACTCGGCGAGGACACCAGGATCACGATCCTGGGCCATGTGCAACGCGGCGGCGCGCCCAGTGCGTTTGACCGGTACTTGGGCACGATACTTGGCCATGCCGCCGTCGAACGACTCCTCTCCGATGAGGTGGATGCGCCCCCGCAGCTGATCGGGCTGAGGGGCAATCGCGTGGTCACCACACCGCTGATGGACTGCATCGCGCAAACCCGGGCGGTCGCTGATCGCATCAAGGCCAAAGATTTCGACGGGGCAATGCTGTTGCGTGGCGGTAGCTTCCGGCAGTCGTACCAGATCCTGCAGACCATCCAGCAGGCTGCCGCGCGGCCGACGCCGGCGGGCAGACAACGCTTCCGATTGGCAATAGTGCACAGCGGCGGCCCAGCGCCCGGGATGAACAACGCGGTGCGCGCATTCGTCCGGCTCGGCCTGGATCGCGGCTACACGGTGCTGGCGGTCAAGAATGGATTCCGCGGGCTCCGCGACGGCAAGGTCCAGGAGATGGGCTGGATGGACGTCAGTGGTTGGGTATCTGACGGCGGGGCCGAGATCGGCACCAACCGCTATGTTCCCTGGGGCCCGGCCGTCGCGCAGATCGCTGAACAGGTTGCGGCGCACCGGATCGACGG
The DNA here is from genome assembly GCA_022601135.1 of Actinomycetes bacterium. Lineage (GTDB taxonomy): Bacteria > Actinomycetota > Actinomycetes > Mycobacteriales > Mycobacteriaceae > Mycobacterium. The sequence continues at coordinate 4,199 of JAHZJB010000137.1, forward strand.
CTTGGTGATGGCCGGCGGCTGGGCCGGCTACCAGGCCGCGAACGAAATTCACCGGCAGCGCCACCTGTACTCGGCCCTTGACATCCCGATCGTGTGCATGCCGATGACGATCAACAACGACGTCCCCGGAACCGAACTGAGCATCGGCAGCGATACCGCGTTGAACAGCATCGTGCTCAATGTCGACAAGATCAGGCAGTCCGCTGTGGCCACCCGCCGGGTCTTCGTGATCGAGGTGATGGGCCACGACTGCGGCTATCTGGCCTTGCTCAGCGGTTTGGCCTCCGGCGCAGAGCGAATCTACCTGCCCGAGGAGGGCATCACACTGGATTCACTGACCACCGATATCCACACCCTCGCCCACGGTTTCCGCTCCGGAAAACGCCTCGGCCTGATAATCCGCGGCGAAGGCGCCGACCTGGTGTACACCACTGGATTCCTCAAGTCGCTATTCGAGAAGGAAGGCGGGAATCTCTTCGACGCCCGCCAGGCGATCCTCGGTCACATCCAGGAGGGTGGTGACCCCTCCCCCTTTGATCGGATACATGCCACCAGCTTGACAGCCCGCTGCGTCGAGTTCCTCGCCGAGCAACTCGAGTCGGGTGCGCGGGCCAGCGCAATGCTCGGATTCCAGTCCGGCCGGCTGCAATTCACCGATCTATCTTCCTACCCGACGCTGATCGACCCGCTGGCTCAGCGCCCCTTGGAGCAGCGCTGGATGGAACGTCGCGCCCTCTCCGAGATCATGCGCAGCTAGCGAGCCCAACGGGCAGCGTTCAGGCCGCGCTGGCGGCAACTATGTTCGACTAGCCCGCACCGTCAAGGCAGTGTGAAAGCGGAGAGACAGAATGGAATCGTCGTGACCAGATCGTTGGACCAATTCGGGCGCGCGCTGGCACGAACACCCGAGGGACTCAAGGGCCGTGACCCTGACTTCATTCGCGCGATGCTGCCGCGGTTCTGGCTGGCCGCCCAGATCTACCACAGGGCCGAGGTGCACGGGTTCGAGAACGTCCCCGACGAGCCGGTGCTGTTCGTCGGGAACCATAGCGGCGGGGCCAACATCCCCGACACATTCATCTTCACCCTCGCCTACCACACCTATTTCACCGTGGAGGCGCGCCTACTGGTCGCACTGGCCCACGAGATCGTTGTGGGCATGCCGGTGATCGGCGATATGGCGCGCAAGTTCGGAATGGTGAAGGCCGGCCCGACCGTCGCGGCGGACCTGCTGAAGGAGGGTGCCAACGTTCTGGTCTATCCAGGGGGCGATGTGGAGGCGCTTCGGCCCTGGCGCGACCGGAACAAGATCGTCTTCGATGGCCGGAAAGGCTTCCTCAGGCTGGCCTACGAGCAAGGGGTCAAGATCGTCCCCGTCGTCGCGGTAGGCGGCCAAGAGACATTCTTCGTCTTCAACGACGGCCGCAAGATCGCCAAACTGCTGCGATTCGACAAGTTCCTCCGGGTGAAGACACTGCCGGTGAGTCTGAGCTTCCCGTGGGGGCTGCTACCCGGAGACCTCCCGCACATCCCTTTTCCGGCGAAAATCCGCATACAGGTGCTCCCCCCGATCGACCTGCACGATCTCCTCGGCGACGACCCCGACTGGGACCGGGCCTACGGGTACGTGACCTCGGTGATGCAGGTGGCGCTGTCGGAACTGGCCGCCAAGACCGTCATCCCGGTGCTGGGCTGATGGGCACGGTCACCAGGTCGACACCGGTTCGAGCTAGCGTGGACGAGGCCGTGAAGGTGGCGGCCGACCCCGACGTGGTCTTGCCGATCATGGGTGCTTTCGGCAGGTTCCGTTGCATCGATCGACACCCCGACGGCTCCCAGGAATGGGACCTCTACCTGGACGTCGGGACGATCCAGGCGGGTGGCCGGGTATTGGTCGAATCACCGTCCGAGAATTCCCTGGTCTGGCAATCCGTGCGCGGTATTCAACACAAGGCGCTAATCGAGGTCTCGCCCAGCACCGATGGTGCGATGGTCACCATGACGATTTCGGTCGAGTTCGCCGGCAGGCTGCTCGCGGGGTGGGTCACCGGCCTGCTGGCCGACGGGATTCTGGCCAGGCACATCGAAGCCGGGCTGCAACAAATGCGGCACCGCATCGAGTACGGGCGCTCACGCGGCAACGGGGTCGACGATGCGTGTTGACGTGATGACCATCCCGCAGCCCCTCGGCGAGATCGGCGCCCTCGCCCAGCGGACCCGGGCTGCGCACTTTTCGGGCATGTTGTTCACCGAGACAGGCCGTACGCCCTACCTCAACGCGGCGGTGGCGGCGCAGGCGGCACCCGGACTCGAGTTGTCCACGGGGGTGGCGGTGGCGTTTCCGCGTAGTCCGTTGGTGACCGCGACAACCGCGTGGGAACTGCAGGAGGCCTCAGGCGGGAACTTCCGTCTCGGCCTGGGCACCCAGGTCCGTACCCATGTGGTACGCCGGTACGGCATGGAGTTCGACCATCCCGGGCCTCGGCTCCGGGACTACGTGCTCGCGGTGAAGGCCTGCTTCAAGGCGTTTCGTTCCGGCACGCTCGACCACCATGGCGACTTCTACAACCTTGACTTCATTACGCCGCAGTGGAGCCCCGGGCCGATCGAGGCGCCGGACCCGAAAGTTGACATCGCCGCGGTGAATCCGTGGATGCTACGGATGGCCGGCGAGGTGGCCGACGGCATTCATGTGCATCCGCTCGGCGAACCGGGATACCTCACGCGGCATGTGGTCCCGAACCTAGCTGAGGGAGCAGCGAGGTCCGGACGGTCGCCGCACGACGTCGCGGTGATCGTGCCCGCGATGACCATCGTCGGCGACACCGACGAGGAGCGACATCAGGAGCGAGAATTCGTACGGGCCAGCATGAGCTTCTACGGCAGCACGCCGAACTATTCCTTCATCTGGGACGAGGCCGGGTTTGAGGGCACGACGGCGCGGATCAGAGAGAAACAGAAGGTAGGCGATTTCCAGGGGATGGCCGCGCAGATCACTGACGAGCACATCGCCACGTTCGCGACCGAGTCGCCCTGGGACGGGCTGGCCGATGCGTTGATCGACAAGTACGGGGGCCTCGCGAACCGAATAGTGCTGTACAACGCGCTGCTATTTCCAGACCGAATCGGGCGTTACGGCGCAGTGGCACAGCGTATTTCGTCCGGCTAGACGCCGATCCCCGGTCGGAGCGGCGTCACCCGCAAAATCCGCCCGTCACGCCGTGAGAGTAAGCGTGAGGTTGGTCAGGGGTTGGGAATTATCGAGGATCAGTACCGAACTTTGGGCGTTGACATCATCGTAGGGGAAGCCGTACGCGAAACCTTCAACACTGTTTGCGTGGAAGAACTGCGCCCAATCATTCCACCGCCCACCAGACGGATAGTAGGCCGCCGCGTTGTCCCAGTCGTTGGGCGAGGTAGCAACACCGCGGTGGAAGGCGGCGTCGAGGTGGGCAAGGAACGCACCCTGCAGCCCGATCCCCACGAACGGCCCATCGGCGCGAAAGACTTCGGCCGTGGTCGGCTTGGCCATCGTGTGCGACGTGGAACCGCCCCCGGCGTTGGTCACCGTGTAGGCGAATCGGTTACTGACGTCGACGTTGCCGCTCACCGTGAAACCAGGCCCGTGGTAGAGGAATTGCTCGTTCCCGTACTTGTTCCAGAAGTCGTCGACCGGTTGGTCGAACCAGGTGGCCAGCGCTCCGGGCTGTTGGCTGCGCGGAGCCAGAATCCGCAGCGGGTTACCGTCTCCGTCTTTGATGACCAGCGCCTGGAACGGCGCCGGAACCGTGTCCTCGAACTTCTGGAACACCTCGTCACGGGACAACGTAATACCGCGGGTGCCCGAGAAACCAGTAGTGCTCTGGTTCAAGGTAAAGGTGAAGGGGATCCCGAATTGGTCCACCTGGGTGGTGTTACCGCCGAACGGAACTGCACCGTCCTTGAAACTCAGCTCGTACCAGTCATAGATCGTGTTGAAGTTCGGGTCGGCCGGATTCCCGGGATCCGGTGATGCCCAACCACTGTTGTCGCCGCTAATGGCGACGTACAGCGGCTCATCCAGAGACACATAGATCCTCCCGCCCAACAGTTCGGGTGGGATTCGGAGATTGCCTGCTTCCGCCAGGGTGAACGACATGTCGGCGTAGTTCACCCCGTTCTTCTCCAGATGTCCCGGCGCATTTGCCGCGGTGTGGTCGATTCGGTGCGCGGTACCGTTTTTGTCGACCCAGGACCACAGGCCCGGGGTCGCCTGCCCCAACACCAAGACGTGAACCTCGTCGTCACTGTAGGAGCCGGTGTTGTTGGAGAACAACACCGGAAAGGTCCCCGCGAGCCCAGGAAACTCCGGCTGCTCCGGCTCGGGTTCGGGCGCGGGCGGAGGAGGAGGTGATTCGCCGGCCAAGATCTGCGCTACTGGCAACACGGTGAACTTCGACGGACCGATCGCCGTGGGCGAACCTTCGCCGAATAGACCCCAGTTGTCGTCGCCGCCCTTCCACGCCTCGTCGGTGAAGTTGAAGTAGTACATCCCGTCGAAACGTGCTTCTGGGCCGTAAACATACCTCGAGACCAGCTCGTAGTACTGCTGCTGGTTCGCGGGGTTAGTGACGGTCGGGTCGTAACCCTCACTCTGCCAACCGGTCTCGCCTAAAACGATGGGTTTGGACCCCAGCCCGAGTGAGGTGAGAGTGTTGGCGAGCATGGACTCGAAGGATCTCAACGAGGCGAGCTGCAGCGCCGGCGTCCATGCCGGATTGTTGCGATTGTCGAAGAACCCCCCGTAGTCGTGCACGCTCACGTAGTCGAGTTCCTCGACAAGACCGGCGAGATCCTGCCCCCATTGGCTAGAGGCGGGTAAAAACGTCGCACCGGAGAAGTCGTAGGTCACCGGCAGCGACGACTGGGTCTTGAAGTACTGCACCTGGCCGATCACTTCCGCCGCGGTGAGCGTTGCCGAGGGGTTCCAGTCCGCGAGCTGCTCGTTGCCCAGGCTTACGCCCACCACCTTGTCGGCGTAGGGATTGATGATTGACAGGGCGGAGTCGATCTGTCCACGGGCGGCGGCATCGTCGGTGATGTAAATACCCGGCTGCACCTTGAGCGCTAGTTCCAACCGGGTGATCGCCTCCAGGATGTTGCCGGTGTAGTCGTCGGTGCCCCACGTACGAATCATCGTGAAGCCCAGGCCAGCAACCTCATTCAGCGCAGCCTCCAGCCGCGCCTGGCCCTTTAGCGCACCCAGGGAACCCACCGAGAATCCAACCCCGCGTTCAGGATCCCAATAGGCACGTTCGGCTGCAGTAGAGGCGGGTTCCGGCTCGGGTGCGGGCGGTTCCGGCTCGGGTTCGGGTTCTGGTGCGGGTGGTTGGGGTTCGGGTTCCGGTTCGGGTGCGGGTTCTGGTGCGGGTGGTTGGGGTTCTGGTGCGGGTGCCGGGGGTTCCGGCTCCGGCTGCGGTGCGGCGCCGACATGGACGGTGACCGTGCTGGTCGCGGTATGCCCGTCACTGCCGAGGAGGCCGAAGGTCAGCATGTGCAGCAGACCCGAGATTCCGTGAATGTGGAAACCACCGTGGTCATCTGAGGCGGTCACGGTGAAGATGTCGGCGTAGCCGGCCTCACCGTCCCACCCGGCCGGCGGGGTATAGGTAGCCGACTCGCCGGTAATGCTCAACGTGCCCGAGGCGGTGCCCGTGCCGGTCGTTTTCCCGGCGACGGTATAGATCAGGGTTTCGGTGTCGGCGTCCTGTGCGCCCAACGCGAACAACTGGCTGCTCGCGCCCGGTTCGAGGGTCATCGACACCGCCTGGGGCGAGAACGTCGGGGAAGCAGCGAAGAACGTCTGCTGGAACCA
>JAHZJB010000138.1 GCA_022601135.1 Actinomycetes bacterium
CTGATCGTGGCCGGAGGGGTGGACTTGCAGCCGTTGTGCGGGCCGGATGCCGCCGCTGTGGTGGCCGCTATCGAAGCCGGCTGACGACGTGGGTCAGCAGGGGATGATGTAGGCGGGGTCAGTGCTGGTGTCCAACCACTTTCCGTAGGCGTCACCGCCGGCGGCGCGAACCGCGGCACACACCTGACCTCGAGTTTGGCCGGCGGGTTTGAACACGGCGTAGATGAGGTTGCCGGCCTCGTTCGCCTGACGCAGTGACGGGCAGCTTTGATCGGTGCGTAGGTAGGACGCGCCCGGGTGCGCGCTGAGGAGGCGTTGGACACCTTGGGCGTACTGGCCGGGGGTGGTTACGTTGCCCAGGACCACGATTCCTTGTCCATTGCAGGCCGGCCTGCTGATCGGAATGCTCAGTCCGAGGTCAGCATTGGGCTTCGCGGTGGGTATGGGCGGGCTCTGCGGCGGGCTCTGCTGCGGCGGGCTCGGCGGCGGGGGTTCGGGACGCGCCTGTGTCGAGATTCCGGGGGGTGGGCCATTGTGGTGTGGCCACGGTGTAGCTGTCGCGGGCAACAAAGTAGGTGACTGTGGCGGCGAGCGCGGTGGTTGCGGCAACAGCTGCGGCAACCACCAGCCACTTGCCGGCAGACCTGCGTGAAGGCTCCCCGAAGGGTTGGGGTGGGCGAGGTCCCGCCGGGGCGGGTGAGGTGGTGCCGATTCGGGCGCCGCACTCGCCGCAGAACTGATGGGTCAGCGGGTTTGCATGCCCGAGTGGACAGAACGCCATCGCGATGTGCTGGGGGGCGTCGCGGCCGCCGGGGAAAGGTCGCATCAGAAATCGTCCTTCCCTGCCAGTAGCCGCCCGGCGGTGCTGAGCGGTGGTCATCGATCTTTGTCGGGTGCCTTCAGTATGTCTTGCGTATGCGGGTGACAGATCGGTTTCTTTGGGTGAAGCGGTTCCCCCGTCGGGGCCGGCAGTGGGGTTTCTAGCACTGCGCGGCGGGCGGAGCGGTGTCCATTTTCGGCAGCGCCTGGGCTAGGTCGGAGACCGGGATGGCCAGCGTCCACCCGCTGTCGTACTCGACGGCGGTCACCAGGCCCATCACTTCGCCGCGGCTGTTCAACAGCGGTCCCCCGGAGTTGCCGGGGTCGGCCTCGGCGCGGGTCCGGATCAATGTGCCGGGTTGGTGGAACCGTGATCCGTCGATCTCGTCGACGACGCGGCCGGTGGTCACCCGTACTGGTCCTCCTTGGGGGTAGCCCACGATCCAGGCGGCATCACCGGGCGCGGGGTCGGCACCGAGGAGCAGGGGGCGGCCGGCGGCTTCGGTGAGGCGCAGCACTGCGGCGTCGATGCGTCGACTGAGCAGGATCTCACCGACGGTGAGGGTGCGGCCGTCTGCTGTCTGGACCCTGACCCCGGTGGTGGCGGCGACGACGTGGCGATTGGTCACCAACTCGGTGGCACTGATGAAGAACCCCGATCCGCTGGCCGCGCCATCGCAGAGGCTGGACTCGATTAGCACTGCGGAGCTCTTTAGCCGATCCTCCGAGAGCCGCGGCGGCCCGGACGTCACGCACCCGGCGACGAGCACCGCGGCGGCGGCAGTAGAGGCGATGCGCGTCGCGGCTATCAGGCGCATGCTGGTCAGCCCATACCGAGGGTGACTCCGCGGCTTTTCAGCTCTGTGAAGGTGTAGCTGAGTTCACCGCGGCGACCTACCGAAACGATGTAGTGGTCTTCACCTTCAGTGACGTCGAAAGAGAAGTCGAACGTGCATCGGTACCGAGTTCCTTTGCCGGGCAGTAGTTCTGAGGTGGTCAGGACATCGCCTTGCTTGTTCTTGACGAATACCTGCGTGCCGGCGTGAATATCGGAGTATGGGCCCACACCGGAGCAGTTTGAGCCGTCGGTTTCGATGGCGGAAAAATAGGGGTTGGGCGAGTCGTCTCCGAGGGTGAAAGTGCCGTCGATGGTGGCAGTCTCGAGCACGTGGAAGCCCTCAGAGAACTGTGGGCAGTAGGCGTCGACAGCCACCCTGTCGGTGGGCATGCCCCGTTGCGGATCGCCCTCCTCGAGGCTGCGACAGACCTGCTTGGCGTGCGCGATGGCGTTGGCGTCGGAGGCGAACTGCCCGGCTAGACCCTGTCCGCGAAGCGCCTCGAGGTACTTGTCGTCCACCGAGCCGCGAGCCAGCAGCAGGCCTATGCCGATACCCCCGCCGGCGCCGAGGGCCAGCAGCAATCCGATCACCGCCGCTGAGAGCCAACGGCGCCGCGGCCGCGACGACACCACTGATGGTGGGTCCGGCGGGTAGGACACGGTGCGCTGGGTGATCTGACCCTCGCCTTCGGGGTCTATGGATTCCACACCGCCGTCGCGGATCAGGTCGGTGGGCTGCCCGCCCACGAAATAGCGCCCTTCGTGGCGTCCAGTCGGGTCCGGTTGCCACCCCGACTGGCCGCCCGGGTCCCCCCCCGCAGCCCGGCCACCCGGCGGAGGGGTGGGGGGGTCGGCGTAGGCGGGCTCCCAGCGCGCCCCGACCCTATGGGCGCCGCACTGCGCACACGAGAGTGCCTGACCGACGGTGGTGCCGCAATACACGCAGTACATGGGGTCTCTCACTGGATGGCAGGCGGGTTAACGCTGGAGCGGCCATTCCACCCGGGCGGCGACGGCTTCATCGCCGGAAGTTTACTGACTCGGCGAACCCGAGCGAAGACGTTTCATCCAGCAAGGGCCCAGCCCGCCAGCGGGGCGTCGCTGGCATGCTTGGTCGTGATCGGCTCCGCTCAAACCAGGCTCATTGCCTTTGGTTGCCTGAGTGTGGGGAGCTGATCGTGGCCCCAGTGCTCGCTATCGCACTGGGGATTCAGCTTGAAGCCGGAAGTCGCGATTGCCCTTGTCGCACTGTCGGTCTCGCCCCTGCCGCCGCTGCTGCCCAGCAGGGGTGAAAAAGCGGGCGGAGAGCCTGAGTACGGTCTGGCGGGCGCCTGTTTTCAGACGCCGTACCAGCGTATCGCCACGGACTTCGTGATGGTCAACATCAATACAGGCCTTTAGTGCCGACAACGCGGCAAACATTGAAACAGCTGGTCCTGGTCCTATCTGGACAGCAACTCGGCGGGATAGGCCATCACGCCGCCGAGCACCGCGACGGCAAACCAGAGCACGCCAGCTGCCACGATCGCGGCGGGAATGGCCAGCCGAACCCAGTTGATCGGCGCGGGACGACGGCGCGGAACGCGGGTGGCGACCTCTGGCTGCGCGCTGGTGCCCACGAGGTCAAGGAGGGTAGGCATGGGCAACGGGTCCGGCCCCAAAATCAGGTTGTCATCGACACTGCGCTGCGCCGGGGACAGTGGCCACCAGTCGCTGGAGCCGTCGATGGCTAGCCAACCCTCAAGGACGCCGTAGGCGGCAGCAGCCGCGAAGGTGGCGGGCACTTGGGCTAGGAGCAAGGGAATGATCAGCGAGCTCGCCAACGATGGGCTGGGGTCATGCAGCAGGGGCAGCGGTGCTCCGCTGAGCACGGCCGCCCATGTCAAAGCAACGATGGGATAGGACTGCAAACGCTCAGGTATGAGGCCGACGACCGTCATGTAGAGCATCCGCCCCAACGGCCACCCGATCGGGGCGGCTATCGCCGAGGCCGCGACGACGACGGTTTCCAGGCTGCCGGTCGGCGTAGAGGACGGGCGAAACACCAACGGGGCCATGGCCTGATCGTCGTGCGGGTCTGGGCGGGCACCGACCGTGGCCCGGCTGCGTGCACGGATGCGCTTGCCGAGCATTTCTGCCCGTCGCTTTTGGAACAGCCAGATTCCGGCGCGAGCGGCAATCCAGGCGCGGCGCTCTTCGTCGAACACCTCAGCGGGCATCGACACCTCCGAGCAGTCCATCGATCAGTCGATTAGCGCTCTGTAGCTGTATGCGGACGCTTTCAAGGACCGCGTGCACGTGGTCATGCGCTGGGCAACCTCCGGCGTCGCCACGGGCGGGGATCTGCGATGTCGGTGTGCCGCCGTCCAGCACGGATGCTGCCGAGCCGGGAGCCCAGCCCAGCGAGCGGTCGATGCGATCCAGCGAGATGTTGGACAGTCCTCGATCACCTGCGAGTGCCTTGAGCATGGTGGAGGGCGACGGGCCGCCGCGGTCGAACATCTGCGATCGAGTGAGGTCGAGGGCGAAGCGCCGTTCGTTGACGTAGTAGTCCAGCCGTGCGATTCCCCGGTTTGGTATCTGCATGGGCAATACCAAACCATAGTTCTGCCCTAATCATCTATCCGTGTGGACATAATTGGTCATTAGTAGATACGGTATGGCGATTCAGTTGAATTGATGCGGCGAGGGGGCGGCCATGAAGATCGTGCTGATGGTGGCGGCAGGAGTTGCGGTTGGGTTGACCGCGGCGATGGCCGTACTCATCCAAGTTCTTGAGCGACTGCTGCCGATCGTTCTGGTCGCCGCGCTCGTCGTGGTTGCTCTGAGGCTGGCGCGGGGGTGGGCTGGGCGTCAGGCCGTCACCGCGCATCGGACAATCCCGCACACCGCCGCGCCGACCGTCCAAGCGCATCGGGCAGTCCCGCTCACCCCCGCGCCGACCAGCTGCGCCGCCAGCGATCACGCATCCACCTATCTGCGGTGGGGGCCGCAAGTCTGCGAGGACCTCGACGTACCGGCACTTGACCGTTGAGGTCGCTTGCTTGATGAGAACCAGAAACCCAGACAACCCGAGAGAAGGGGAAATGTGATGGATGAATTATTCGCCACGATCCTGGCGAGGATGACCGATGTCGAGCTGCGCGAGCAGACCGTCACCGCTTTGGTCGAGGCCCGCGCCGCCCATGACGGGCACAAGGTAGATGCGTGCGCCGCCGAGGCCCGGCGCCGCGGCAAAGACTGCCTCTACGGCCACGCTTACGTCGAGCTGATGTGGGGCCCTGATGTCGCAGATCAGGTGCAGACCCTCTGCTGCCTTTTGCCGGCCCGATCACACCAGGTGGCCTAACCATGCTCGCGGGCGATGCTGCCGATGCGGCTCTTGCCATGACACGCAAGCTGCAGGCAGCTTGCGGTGCGGCGTATTGGTTTCCGCGCTGCGGATCGCGGAGATGTCGAGCGTGAGGACGGGGGGGATCACCAGAGAGCAGTGGTTGAAGAACAAGGACATCATCAGGACCGCTGAACCAGATCGCGGCGCCCTGAACACTGTTCCTTACGCCGAGCCGACTGCCGACGTTTCCCGCGAGGTGCCCGAGGTGGATCTCGGACCGCTTCGCACTGCGGCTTTTGGCGGCGAAGATTCCGCCGTTGATCTCGACGGCGCCGACGCCGACGCGACCGGGTCCACTCCCACAGCGGAATCGCCGCCGCGGCGGGTCACCCCCTGGGTGCTGACCGCTTTCGGGGCCGCGACTGTCCTGGCGACTGTTATCACCCTGGTGATCACGTTGGCCAACTCACCGAGCATCGAATCTTCGGCGGCACCTACCTCGGCGGCGGCTCCGGTCCGTGTCGTGGAGGTGGCGCCGCCGAGCCCACCGCCCAATCTCGATGGGCCACTGCCCTTTACGGCATCCTCGGATTGTGCGCCAGGATCAACCTCGGCCCAATCGGTCGCCGATCCGAACTCCACCACGCCGTGGGTGTGCCTGCGTTCGGTAGACGGCCAGGTGCTTGAGATCGACCTGGGTAGGGCGTTCGTGATCACCGCTGTTTCCATCGTGCCTGGGGCGGTCAACAAAGCCGACACCAATCCCGACCAACCCGATCCGTGGCTGCAACACCGCGTGGTGTCGCGGGTCCAGTGGCAGTTCAACGACACCGACCGCACCGTGAAGAACCAGAACACCGGAAACGTGCGAGGCGAGGCGGTCGAAGCCATCCGCCCGGGGGTGCTCGCGTCGAAGATCACGGTGATCATTCAGCAGACCAGCCGCCCACCGGCGATCGCGCCGACCGGCAGCCCTGCCCCTCCTGGTGTCGGCCCGTCGATCCTCGGCGACATTCTCGGGGGCCACCCGGATACCGGCCCTGCTCTGGTACCGGTCTTGCCCGGCGCAAAGCCTCCACGCGACCCCGCAGATGGCACGTTCGCGGTATCGAGCATCAAAATCATTGGGCATAAGGCGGTTTGACATGCAGTTGACCACAACATGGCGGCGGCGCCTGACCACCGCCGGCCACGGCAGCGCCAAGATCATCGCCGTGATCTTGGTGGCCAGCGCGGCACTTAACGGCTTGTCCATCCTGTGGACGTGGGTGTTTCCTCCCGACCCGCCCGCAATTGCGGTGACAGCCCGCTCGGTAGGCAACCAGGCCGCGTTGGTGGAAAGCTACGCGATCGACTGCGTGACGGTGCTGCTGACCGCCAGCAGCAGCCGGGCCGCGGAGGTGGCTCGCTGCTTTCCTGATTCCTCCGACATGACCCTGCCCAGCACACCCCCGCGAATCGTGTCCGCGCAAGCCGCAAGTGCCACTCTGCTGGGTCAAACCGGCACCGACGTCGTCACTTACGGCGTTGTTGTCTCGGTCACCGAGCAGCCGTACAGCAACGCTCCGCCGGTACGGGGCTACTACCAGTTGCCGGTCAGTGTTTATGGGGGAGTGGCGCCACGGGCGATGGCCAAACCCGCTCGGCGTGATCCGCCGCCGCCAGGGGTGGACGTGGCGCTGGACTATCCGGTCACCATCACCACCGACGCCGCTCTCGCATCGGTGATCACCGGATTCCTCACCTGCTATCTCACCGAGGCCTCTGGCATCGAGCGGTTCGTCACTGTTGATTCCGGCTTAGGTGCGCTGCGCGCCTACTCTCACGCCACGGTGTCCGCGATCCGCGCCCAACGCAAAACTCCCGACGCCCCGATCGACGGCGAGCAGCTGCGGGTATGGGTGTCGGTCACCGCTCGTTCTGCTGACTACTCAACCACTCCGTTGGAGTACCCACTCACCCTGCGCGCCGCTGGCGGTGCGTGGTCGGTGGCTGGTGTTGATCCGGTACCGGCCATTGACCCGGACGCACCGACGGGACCAGCTGCAGCAGGCCTGCGCTGAACACGCGCGTTGCTGGCAACAGCTAGCACCGTCCATCTGACATCAATCTGAAAGGGACACACACATGGACCTCTCCGCAACGGATACAACAATTTTGGCGGCACAGGGACTCGTCGGAATATCCCAAGAGCTGTTCTCAATGGTGGTGATCGTCGGTGGCCTTGCCGCGATGGGGTTAGGCATCGTGGTCGGGTTGCGCAACGGCTGGAAGCAGGGCATTGGATCAGCGATCGGCGCGGTGGCGGGCGGCATCGTGCTATCGCTGGTCATCGCCAACGCCGGCGGTTTCCAGGAATCGGGAAATCAGGAGCTGCAGCAGCGAGGCATCGTGCCCAACTCGGTGTACGGGCGATAGGGATGGCTGCCAGCGACCAGGTCCCCACCGGGGAGCCCGCCAAAGTCTTCACCGGAATCCGCGACGTCCCCATTTACGCCGGGGAATCCTCTACCGGGAACCGTCTGCCGGGAGGCCCTTATCGCAGCGCCGAGCTGATCGCCATCGGGCTGATCATCAGTCCCGCCCTGTGGTGGTTCCGAACGCATCAGGACGGCGGATTCACTGTCCTGGCCGCCGCCGCGGTGGCCGCTGCTGCCGTGACGGTGATACTGCGCATGATTCTGCCGAAACGGCGCCCCTCGCTGGCCGCGCGTGCCAGCTTCGCTTGGGGCTCAACGCTGCCCCGGCACGTGTGTGCCGCATCGCCAAGGCCCGGGACTGGTCATGGCCCGCGGCAGTGATCCTCGCGTTGATCACCACTTCGATCCACCGTTTGCGGTCATCGGCAATCTGCGATTCACCCGCGGCGGGGTCTACGCTGATTATCTGATCGACGGGTTACCTCTGGTGTTGCGGCCGTTACGCACTCACGAACGGGGCAGCCGCTTCTACCGCAATCTGGCGCGGGCGCTGCCATCAGGCTGGTCGCTGTCGGGTCTGCTGGACACCACGGACCCGGACCGGTTGATGCGCAACCTTGTTGGCACTTTCGCACATCGCGACCAGTGGGTGGATCAATGCCGATCGTGGGAACCGACCTTCAATCCCGAGGTCGCCGCACCTGGGGCACCGGTGTTTCTCGAAGAACGTCGTCGCGGATGGCTGACGTTTCCGGTCGACAGCGGACGTGGCGGCCGCAGCGCAGTGGGAGCAGCGACGCGGGCCAAGGACTGGGTGGCCGGGCGCGACGTCGAATCGGACACCTCGGTGGCGGCCTACTCCCGGCTGGCCGCCGAGGTGCTCGCCTCCCTGCCCCGACAATTCGCCGTCCGCCCGGCCAGCCCGGCGCAAATTCGGTGGCAGCATCGTCACAACGTCTTTCGGGGTGCACTGAGGGACCCGATGCCCGCGGCCGGGCTGGGCCCTGACCGGCTGACGGCCACCGATTTCGTGCGGCCCGGTATCGACGAGGGCGCCAATGCGGTGCGTTCGTCGTGGTGGCCAACGATGCGCCCGATTGTGCGTGTCTATGACGCAGATAACCCCGAGGGTCCGTGGAGCTACCAGGCGCTTCTGCCGGTCACCCATTTTCCGGATACGGGATTGCGGTTCACCAAAGCCGCCTACCTGCACGCGCTGGACAATGTTGATAGCCCGGCAGCGATCGACTGGATGCAGCACGCGATCGTGCGCAGTCCAGAGCGCGCTGAGTCCCTGAATGCGCGGGCGGCCAAGAACATTAAAGACCAGATGCGCCAGCGTGGGCGCATGATCGAGGAAGACGACGAACTCGACGTCAAGTTGGCCAACACCCGCGAGTACAACGCGCAGATCAAAGCCAACCCCAGCGAACGTGAGCTCGATGTGGCGACCTTGATCGCCGTTGGCGCACCCACGATGGAAATGTGCGAGGACGCGGTCAAGCAGGTTCGCCACGAACTGGACCAGGCCGAGATCGCCGTCAGCCGTTGGCGTGGCGCTCAGTCAAAGTTGTGGCTGGCGTTCAATCCGGGCAGTGAAACGGTTGCCCATCTTGACGAGTTTCGCGACCCTACCTCGGCGCATCTATGGGGCCGGTTTACGCCACTGATCTCCACCCGGGTGGGCGACGCTCGCGGCACGCCGCTGGCCGAGAATCAGAACACGTTGCGGCGCAGCGTAATCCTGCACGACCCCGAAGGATGCGCACAGCGGCAGCGCAATACCGGCCTGATCGTCATCGGAGATCCCGGCGCCGGAAAATCTCACCGCGCCAAACTCTCGGGCATTGAAGTGGTGCTGCGCGGCGGCAAAGTCGATGTGTTTGACCCTGGAACCCACGGCGAATGGGGGCAAGCGTTCCGCAATGTCACCGATACTGCGGTGATCGACATAGCCGACTCGCGGTTCAGCCTGGACCCGTTGCGGATGTTCGATTTCGACGAGGCCGGCGCTGTGGCCGCTGACCACATCTTGCCGATGATCGGGGTACCGGCCGACAGCGACATGGAGAACCGGTTCACGCTGCTGGTGAGCCCACATACGCGGCACGGAGCCGGCATTGGGTCAATGCGGGCGCTGATCGGCTACTTGCGTGCACAGCCTGACGCCGACAACGACATGCTGCTGGCGCGACTGGAGGCATGGGCGACACAACCCGCTGCCCGGGCGATCTTCGACCAGACCCTTCCGCCGTACTCACCCACCCAGTCGCTGGCCACGATCTGGTTGACTAACCGGCTCGGGCTGCCCGACGCCGACGACATCCTCAACCCGCATCTGTACGACAAACTGCCCAAGGGTGCACGCGCGGGCATGGCGATCTACGGACTGATTATCGACACGGTGCAGCGATACCAGTTTGCGCACCGCGAACAGTTCTCGACAATGATCTTCGAGGAAGCCGCCGAACTGATGGCCTACCCCGCTGGCGCCCGCACGGCGCACCGCATCACCCGGCAGGGACGCAAGCATGCAACCGGGATCTGGCTCATCTCCCAGGATTACCGCGACTTCGCCCGCATGGGCGACAAGTTCATCACCCAAAAATGGCTGTTCGCGATCCGCAACGAAGAACTTGCCACCAAGACACTGGAGTGGGCCGGGGTGGACTCCCAGCTGTACCCGGAGGTAGTGCAGTCCTACTACGAGGACACCTCCCCAGCCGAGTCAGCCGACGACGAAGACAGCGACGACGACGCATTCGGCAAAGTTGATCCGTCGCGGATGGGGGAGGGGTTCATCGTCGATGTGCGCGGCCGCCGCGCTCGGTGCCGCTTCCTCGGTGCCCCCACTGCGCAGATGGCCTCTGACATCGACAGCACTCCGCCGCAGGTTGTGCCGGCATGACTTCGGCAGCGGTGAGCATCTGGTTGGCAGATCACCCGCGCGTCCGCCGCGCGGTGGTCGCGATGACGTTGAGCCACGTCTTGTCTGTGCTGGCCCTGTCGTGCGCGCCGCGGGCGGTGGCCGCCGCAGGGTCAGCGGCGCTGGGCTGGACGGGTCTGCACGACACCGACGGCGTCCCGATCAGCTACTACTTTCTGTCACTGGTGTCATCGCGCGAGGCTGCCACCAACAACGGTCAGGACATCTCACTCACCGATCCGAGCACCTGGATGCCGTGGATGTCGGCCGCGATGGAACGCGCCGTCGACAACGCCACCGCCTCATGGTGGTTGGGCATGTTCGCCGGCACCTTCATCTTCATGATGGCGGCGGCATTGTGGTTCCTGCGCTTCGCGCTGTCGACCGGCTGGCTGGTCGCCATCGCCACTCTCGGTCTGCCGCTGTACACCGCGGTCAGCACGCTGGCCAACAAGATGATGCTCGGGCCCATCGCCATCACCGTCTGCGTCATCGTGGCCGGCTATCACGTCTTGCGCGGCCATCCCGGCCGCGGCTGGGCGATGATCGGCACCGCAATCGTCTTCACAGTGTTGCTGGCCACGGTGTTCTCCGACCCGATCGGGGATCTGTACTCCGACCACGGCCTGCTGGCGCTGGGCCGGGGCACCGGCCTGGAGATCGCGCAGGCCGCAATCGGGTCACCGTTCGCGGCGGGCGCGTCGCTGGACGCCAAACTCGACGCGCTCATGTCCCACGTCGTGACCGCCGGGGTGCGACACCCCCTGCAGGTTCTCAACTTCGGGATGGTCGTCGACGACATCGGCGGATGCCGACAAGCCTGGAGTGCGGCGACGATGTCGGCTCAGGGTGTAAGCGGGTCGGGTCCAGCGCACGCAATGGCCAGCTGTGGCGCGCCGCAAGCGCTGGCCTACGCCCAACGGTTAGGCGGCTCTGATGCCACCATTGCCCTGGCGCTCCTGGCAGTGGCGGTCGTGGTGGGCTTCTTCTTCTGGTACGTCGGTCTGTCGGTGATGCTCGTCGGCGTCAAATCGCTGTACTTCGGCATCCTGGTCGGCCCTGCATTTCTGATCGGCATGATGGGCTTCGGCCGCGCCCAGGCATTCGCCAAGCATTGCGGCATAGAGCTATTCATGCACGTCATACAACTCATGGTGTTCGAGGTCTACTTGGCGGTTTCGGCGATCGGACTGACCTGGGTGTTGACCACTGATGTGCTCGGCGCATCGACGGCGTCTGCGATCCCCCGGGTGCTGACGATGGCCGTCGCGGCCGCGGTCCTGTGGCTAGGGTTTCGGTTCGCCGACCGCTCCTTCCACACTGACGGCATGGGCACCATCGGCCGCCAGGTCTCCGGCGCATGGCATGCGGGCACCGGTACGGCGCGCGATGAAGCCAGCTCCTACCGGGACAAGGCTCGTTCGGTGAACGAGAGAATCGCGCGTCGCAGCGGCGGTGCTGCCGCCAACACAGGTGAGCAGGACAGCGGCGCGGCCACCACCCGGCAGGTGCCGGGTATGGAGTGGTTCAAACCTCGCTCATCGAGCAGTGCCCGAGCTCAGCACATCGCGCCCGCCTCAACAACTGCCAATGGCGCGGCGGCACCATCGCCAGCGAAGACGGCGGCCGGCTCGGCGGCTAGGTCGGCTGCCACCGCCGCGGTGAAAGTGGCTGCCCCCGAGGTGGCCGTC
>JAHZJB010000139.1 GCA_022601135.1 Actinomycetes bacterium
CGAACGGCAGCTCGATCTCGTCGCCCCGCACCCTGGCGGGCACGAAGTTCATCGGTGGAGATCCGATGAACCCGGCCACAAACAGATTCTCCGGCTGGTCGTAGAGTTCGCGTGGACTTGCAACCTGTTGCAGCAAGCCTTTCTTGAGCACCGCGACTCGGTCGCCCAGAGTCATGGCCTCAGTCTGGTCGTGGGTGACGTAGACCGTCGTGACGCCGAGACGGCGCTGCAGGCGCAGAATCTCGGTACGCATCTGGCCGCGCAGTTTCGCGTCGAGATTGCTCAGCGGTTCGTCGAACAGAAACGCATCCGCCTGGCGGACGATCGCCCGTCCCATCGCCACACGCTGACGCTGCCCTCCGGACAGATTGGCCGGTTTACGGTCGAGGTGTTCCGCCAACTCCAGAGTGTCCGCGGCTTCGGCGACGAGCTTGCGGATTTCGTCGTCGGAGTACTTGCCAGACAATCGAAGAGGGAATGCGATGTTCTCGAACACGCTCAGGTGCGGGTACAGCGCGTAGTTCTGAAACACCATCGCAAGGTTGCGATCCCGCGGGGCTTTGTCGTTGACCCGGTTGTCACCGATCAGGATATCGCCCGAGGTGATGTCTTCCAGGCCGACGATCATTCGCAGCAGCGTCGATTTTCCGCAGCCCGATGGGCCGACGAGGATCATGAACTCGCCATCGTCGATGTCAAGGCTCACGTTGTTGACGGCAGGAAAGCCATCGCCATACTTCTTGACGACGTTATTCATCGTGATAGCTGCCATGGGGTTATCCCTTCACTGCTCCAGAGGTCAGGCCGGCGACGATGCGCCGCTGGAAGATGAGGACCAAGATGACGACGGGGATCGTCACAATTACAGACGCGGCCATGATGTAGGGCACGGGCGACTCGAAGTACGAGGCGCCCTGAAAGAACGCCAACGCCGCCGGTACCGTACGGGCACTGTCGGTAGAGGTCAGCGAGATGGCGAAAAGGAAGTCGTTCCAGCAGAAGAAGAATGTCAAGATCGCGGTGGTGAAGACTCCTGGCGCGGCCAACGGCACGATCACCTTGCGGAATGCCTGCCACTGCGTTGCGCCGTCGACCTGTGCGGCATGCTCCATCTCCCAGGGGATCTGGCGGAAGAACGCTGACATCGTCCAGATCGACAGCGGCAGCGCGAACGTCAGATAGGGAATGATCAGGCCGATCCATGTGTCGTAGATCCCCAGCCCGCGCCACATGTCGAACAGGGGACCCACTAGCGCGGCCTGCGGAAACATCGCGATGCCCAACGCCAGCGACAGAAGCACCTTCTTTCCGCGGAATTCCAACCGCGCAATCGCGTAGGCGGCAAACATCGCGATGATCACCGAGATGGCGGTGGCAACTATCGCGATCCCGATCGAGTTGATCAGCGCCCGGGTGAACAACGGTTCGCTGAAGATCTGGGCGAAGTTATCCATCGTGAAGGTGGTGGGCAGAAACTGGGGATCGCGGGACACGATGTCCGACGGCGGCTTGAACGCCAGGCTGATCATCCACAGCAGCGGGAAAAAGCTGTAGAGGACGATGGCGACTCCGCCGATCGTCCACCATGTTCTGGACTTGGCGCTGTTCACTGGTCGCCCCTGACGTGCGAGAGGTCGGTCTTGAACCCCTTGATGAAGATGAAGGCTATAAGGACTACCGTGCCGAACAGCAGCACCGAGACCGCCGATCCCATACCGAGATTGACCAAGGTTACGTTCTGGCGATAGGCCAGGAACGAGATGGTCTCGGTGTTGTTGGCACCGTTTGTCATCACATACGGATTGTCGAAGATCCGCCATGCATCCAGAGTGCGGAACAGTAGTGCCACCATGATGGCGGCCTTCATGTTCGGCAGGGTGACCCTCCAGAGCCGTTGCCACGCAGTGGCGCCATCGACCTTCGCCGCCTCCTGCATGTCCTCGGGAACCTGCACCAGACCTGCAAGCAGCAACAGCGAGATGAACGGTGTGGTTTTCCAGATTTCGGACAAGCAGATGACGACGATTGCCGACCAGCGATCGCCGAACCAGTCGAAATCGGTGAGGTTGAGCCACTGGTTCACGAAGCCGGAGTCGATGGCGAATGCGTAGCGCCAGATGAATGCCGAGACCACGGTCACGATGCCGTAGGGAATCAGAATCGCTGTTCGCAGCGGGCCGCGGCCCCGGATGACGCGCAGCATCACGAAGGCGAACCAGAAGCCGAGAACCAGTTCGATCGCCACGGTGATAACAGTGATCGCCAGCGTGGTCACGAAGTCGTTCCACCACACCGGGTCCGACAGGATCACGCCATAGTTGCTCAGTCCGACGAAGGTACGACCGCCGGGGTCAGTAAGTCGGAAGTTGTACAGGGACAACACCAATGCGTAGCCCAGCGGATACGCGGTGACGAGAAGCATGACCAGATAGGACGGCAGGGTCAGGTAGAAGCCGAGTCTTCGCTCGCCACGGACCCGCGCAGTGACTACTGACTTGCCCGGTTCCTCCTGGATGGCCGGACGCTCGACCGTCGTCATAAGAGTCGCCTTCCCGCCAACACATCGGCCATGAATTCGTCGGTCAGTTCCGGCGTTTCCGCGGATACCGAGGACGGAGGATGCCAGGTTTGGATAACCGACCCTGCGACATCGGTGTAAAACGGGGTAAGCGGGCGGGGACCGCCGTCGCCGATGGATTCCCGGATCAGGTCGGCATTGTCATATTCCGCGCGGATCTCGGGGCTGTCATAAGAGGCTGCGTACGGTGACGGTTCGCCTTCGTCCAGCATGTACTGGGTGGCTTTGGGCTCTGCGTTAATGCACTCGGCGAGGGCAACTGCTTGATCGGGATACTCGGTGTATGCGCCGATTCCGAGGTTGGCGCCACCGAGTGGCGGTGCGCTGGCGCGGTCGGAGGACGCTCTCGGGTAGCGGGCCCAGCCAATGTCATCGACAACAGCCTGCGGGAGGGTGCCTTCCTCGGCGGCGTTGCGGGCTGCCGCGAGTACGTAGGGCCAGTTGAGCATGAACATTCCGTCTTCGGACTGGAATGCGGCACGAGCCTGCTCCTCGGCGGCGTTGGACAGGTCGGCGGGTGCCGCGCTGGAGCGAGCGAGCTTGCCGACGATCTCGGCGGCCTTGTCGCCGGCAGGGCTAGCGAGGGACGGCCTCGCGTTGCGGCCGGCCTCGACATCCTGCAGTACCTCGCCGCCGGCCGATAGCACCAGGGCATTGATCCACACCATGTAGCCCTCGTATCGCTTGCCCTGCACAGCGATCGTCTTCCCCTGTCTGACAGCAGCATTCAGCATCTCATCCCAGGTGAAAGTGCTGCTCTGAGGGTCCACTCCGGCCGCTGCGGCTTGCGATTTGCGGTACCACAGCAACTGGGTGTTGGACTTATAGGGGGCGCCGAAGAGTTGGTCATCCCACATCCCGGTTCGTACCGGAGAGGGCAGCATGCCAGCCGTCAAGCGTTGGGTCTCTTCAGCGGTGTAGGGGCGGAGGAATCCGGCGTTGGCGAATTCCGCGGTGAACACCACGTCGAGGCTCACCAAGTCGATCGAGGAGTCGCCAGCGGCCAGTCGCCGGACCATCTGCTCGCGCTGGGCGGTCGCGGTGCTCGGCAGTGACTCGATGCGAACCTCGTACGCGCCGCCGGAGGCATCCGCACATTCCTGGGCCCGCGCGGCCGATCCTCCATTGTCGGGCAGGATATACCAGGTTAGTTTCGGGGGTCCGCCTCCGGTTCCACAGCCGGACAACAGTGTTGCCGCGACCAGAGGCGTGCTGGCCAGCGCGATCGCGCGTCTACGTCGCTCGCGGGTGAACTGCATTCGTTTCATCACGTCCTCGTTCAGGAAGCCTGGAACCACGCCCGAGTCGCCGATGAGGGCCGCGGGCAGCACATCCGGTACGCCGATGAGTGTGTCACAGTTCACAACACCGATGCAGTTGGGCTGGCGCCGCGACGGTGCGGTGTTGCGGGACAGAAGTTCCTGACTTCAGCAACGTGCACACGCGTCGTTTGTTTTGACTTCGCCCAGCAAAATGAAGACGGTGGTGGCGAAGAGGCCTACGCGATACTCGAGGAGTCCGTGTCAGTGACAGTGACAGTTCCGTCGTGGTGGAAGACCGCTGTGGTCTACCAGGTCTACATTCGCAGCTTCGCCGACGGAAACGGCGACGGCGTCGGCGATATCCAGGGCATCCGCAGCCGGCTGCCATATCTGGCGCGGCTGGGCGTCGACGCCATCTGGATCAATCCCTGGTACCCCTCGCCGATGGCCGACGCCGGCTACGACGTCGCCGACTACCGCGACATCGAACCCTCCTACGGCACCCTGGAGGAGGCGCAAACGCTGATCTCCGAAGCACACGCGCTCGGCATCCGGGTGCTCCTTGACATCGTGCCCAACCACACCTCCGACCAGCACACGTGGTTCCGCGCGGCGTTGGCCGGCGAACCGGGTGCGCGGCAGCGTTATCACTTTCGGCCGGGACGTGGTGCCGACGGCTCGCTGCCACCCAACAACTGGCAGAGCGTGTTCGGCGGTCCGGCATGGACCCGAGTCGACGACGGACACTGGTACTTGCACTTGTTCGCACCCGGCCAGCCCGATCTCGACTGGGGCCACGAAGACGTGCGCCGTGAATTCGAGGACGTCCTGGCGTTCTGGTTCGACCGCGGCGTCGACGGTTTCCGCATCGATGTGGCGCATGGCCTGGTCAAGGAGGCCGGGCTGCCCGACACGGCCGAGGGAGTGGAGGTCGCGCAGACCCTCGTCGGAGATAGAGCTGGACATCCCGCCTGGGACCAGGACGGGGTGCACGAGATATACCGGGGATGGCGGTCGGTGGCTGACCGGTATTCGCCCGATCGGGTATTCATCGCCGAAGCATGGGTGCACGGCAACGAACGTCTTGCCCGCTATCTGCGCCCCGACGAGCTGCACACCGCGTTTCAGTTCGACTTCTTGCGCACACCGTGGCGTGCGGAGGTGCTGCGCGCAGTCATCGACGACGCCATCGGTGCGGCTGCCTCAGTCGGTGCACCGCCTACCTGGGTGCTGTCCAACCACGACGTGACCCGCACCGTGACACGGTTCGCCCGATCACAGCCGACGCACCTGATCGAAACGGACTGGGAGCGGACGCGCTGGGCCCACGAGGACCCCGATCACGCCCTGGGACGTCGACGGGCGCGTGCGGCCGCCCTCGTCCAGTTGGCGTTGCCAGGCACCGCCTACGTTTACCAGGGCGAGGAGCTCGCGCTCGAAGAGATCGAGGATCTGCCCGACGAGGTACGTCAGGATCCGACCTGGGGTCAGTCCGGTTTCCTCGACGTAGGCCGGGACGGATGCCGTATTCCGTTGCCATGGCGGGAGACAGCCCCGCCATACGGCTTCGGACCCGAGGTGGGCGCCGACACCTGGCTGCCGCAGCCCGCGCACTGGGCCGAGCACAGCGTTGAGGCGCAGGACCGGGACGCCGACTCGACACTCAATCTCTACCGCGCCGCGCTGAGACTGCGGGCCGTCCTGTGGCGGGATGCCGGAGAGTTGACGTGGCTGGCGGTCGGCACCGATGTGGCTGCGTTCCAACGCGGGGGTGCGCAGTGCTGGGTTAACACCGGAGATACCGAAGCCGGTTTGCCGGAGGGGATGTCGGTGGTGTTGTCGTCGGTGCCGGGAGTCGATCGAGTGCTGCCGCCGGACACAGTCGCGTGGCTCATATTCGCGGACAAGCCGAAGTAGTGACGTAGAAGGGTCTTTGTGCCCTCTTCAATAGAGTGTCGCGGGGCGCACCCTGGATGGCGACGATGACCTCAGCGAAGGGCGCCGAGATGGACGGTGGATTTCCCGATCCCGAGACAGTCTTGTCTGCACTCTCGCTTGCGATGCGTGCACCATCGGTGCACAACTCACAACCATGGGAGTGGCGGGTAGGCGGTCGCGGCGTGCATCTGTACGCCAACCCCGATCTGCTGCTGCCGCACACCGACCCCGATTCCCGCGATCTGATTCTGAGCTGCGGTGCGGCGTTGAATCACTGTGTGCTGGCGTTCTCCGCGCTCGGCTGGCGGTCCAAGGTCCACCGCTTTCCCAACCCGGCCGAGCCGAATTACCTCGCCGTCTTAGAACTGCACCCCTACCCTGCGGCTGACCTCGATGTGGCGCTGGCCGCCGCGATCCCACGCCGCCGCACCGACCGCCGCTACTACAGTTCCTGGCCGGTACCGCATGGCGACATCGCTTTGATGGGCGCGCGGGCGGCGCGCGCCGGTGTGATCATGCGTCAGGTCGATGACATCGCCGGTCTCAAACGATTGGTTACCGAAGCGGCGCGACGGCATGCGACCGATGCTGGCTACCTTGCTGAACTGACACGTTGGACCGGCCGGTACGCGTCGACGGCCGGGGTGCCCGCGCGAAATGTGCCCTGCTCCGATGGTGCCGGGCCGATTCCGTCACGCACGTTTGCCGGCGGAAACCTCTCACAGCCGTCCAATACCGATCCCGCTGACGACCATGCCGTCGTCGTCGCGCTCGGCACGGCCGAAGACGACCGGCTGTCCTGGCTCCGCGCCGGGGAGTCGACCAGTACCGTGCTGCTGACCGCAACGGCTTTGGGTTTGGCGAGTTGCCCGATCACCGAACCCCTCGAGATTGCAGAGACGCGCGCGGCCCTGCGCAGCGAAGTATTAGGCGACGAGGGCTACCCGCAGATGCTGCTGCGGATTGGCTGGGCGCCGGTCAACGCCGACCCGCTGCCATCGACGCAGCGCCGCGCCCTCTCGGAAGTCGTTGCGCAGCTGGATGGCTCGCCGCTGATGTGAGGGGGTCGGAATTGCGGCGCCATCATCGCGGTTCTTCGGTGGCAGGTTCCTGTCGCTTGAGTCTGGACACGAATACCGCGGCCTGAGTGCGACGCTCCATTCCGAGCTTGGCGAGCAGACGCGAAACGTAATTCTTCACAGTTTTCTCGGCAAGGAACATCCGCGCGGCGATTTGCCTGTTAGTCAAGCCCTCGCCAAGAAGGTCGAGAAGTACTCGCTCCTGATCGGTCAGACCCGAGAGGGGATCTGGGCGTTCGCCGCCGCGCAACCTGGCCATCAGTGCCGCCGCGGCCCGGTTGTCGAGAAGCGAGCGGCCTGCGCCGACGTCCTTGATCGCATTGGCCAGTTCCATGCCCTTGATGTCCTTGAGGACGTACCCGCTGGCGCCGGCGAGGATGGCGTCCAACATTGCCTCGTCCGAGGTGAACGAGGTGAGTATCAGGCAGCGCAGATCGGGCAGTCGGGAAAGCAACTCGCGGCATAGTTCGACGCCATTGCCATCCGGCAGGCGAATGTCGAGAACGGCCACGTCAGGACTCAGCGCTGGAATCCGCGCCAGCGCTTCGGCGACCGAACCGGCCTCGCCCACGACATCGAGTTCGGGGTCGCTGCTGAGCAGGTCTATCAGGCCGCGCCGGACGACTTCGTGGTCATCCACCAGGAAAACCGTCACCATGTTTGCGACGTCATATCTTGAGAACTAACACCTCTCGAGAATTAGCACCCCTTACAGGGCGTCATGCGGTTCACAGACCATTATGGAACAGTCGCTATCGCGAAGAGCGGCATTGCCCGGCGCGCCGACGAATGTGTCGATGCCCGCCCGCCGATCCCGGCTGACAACGATTAGCTGAATCTCGTCAGCGTGTGCCTTGACATAGTGCAAGCCGTCGCCCTGGTTGCTCACTGCGGTGATGTCCAGATCGGAGAAGCGGCGTTGCCATTCAGCCAGCCGACGCTGCCATTGCGCTCGTACATCGGCCTGGATGGAGGGTGCCAGAACTCGTACCGGCGCGCCCCTGTGCCGGGCCACCTCCAGCCCACGCCGCAACACCACGCCGCCTCTTGCGGTGTCGTCGACCTCGATCAACACGGCGCGGTTGACATTGTTGTGAGGACGGTGCGCCCGCACAATCACCACCGGGCAGCGTGCCGCATTCGAGAGGGCTGCAGCGGTGGAGCCGATACGACCCTGGGTCGCGTGTTTGAGTCCGCGCGTACCGACGCAGAGCATGACCGCGGAGCCGGCCGCTTCCAGTAATGCCTGCACCGGTCTGCCCTGAACAATGTCGGTTTCGATCGTCGCGCGCTTCTCGATAGACTCCACCGCGGCAAGGGCGCTTCGCACCGCGACCTGGGCGGCCGACATCCGGGGTGAGAGCTCTTGGGGGTCGATCCGCGACTGATCGGCTGAATCGATCACATTCACCAACCGCAGTGACATGCCCACTGTCGCCGCTTCTTCTGCCGCCCAGAGCGCCGCGTCCAGCGCGGATTGTGAGCCGTCGATCCCCACCACGACGCGAGGCGTCGACCTACCTTCTAACATGTTTGCCCGCTGTGTATTTGAAGTACATGCTCGATCGGTCGGCGCGGCGTCGGAGCTGGGTCAGCGCCCATAGCCGGCGCAAGGCCCACCCGTACGAGCGCCTCGGGGACAGCATCACCGGGTAGCAGTGAGCTGATGATATCGCGGGATGCGGGCGCCTCGGTGATGTTAGTCAGCGTTCACGTCGACATGCCCGCGGAGTCGGCATCCAGCAACACCGCGGAAAGCGCTTCGCCGCAACGCAAAACGCTATACCGGCTGTCTTCTAGGGTCGAGAGGGCCAGGAGCTTCGAACGATCATCGTCGATCTCGGCGCGCCGCTCAGGTTGCGCAACAGGGGGAAACGCTCGTCCGATATCGACGCGGCCGCTCTCGGCCTCCGACAATAGTGAGTTCGGTGGAATACCTTCGCTAGCCGTAAAATCAACTGTCCACCAGCAGAGTTCGGAATGATACGTGATGTCCTGAGCGCGCAGCGCCTGGGCCACATGGGAGGCCCGCGCGACGGATTCGCGAAAGTCGTCGGCGATAACATCCACCCTTACCGCATCAGGCACTGCGCGCTGGCTCAAGGTATCCGCCAAATCGGACCAGCCCGGTGGGGCCGATAGGGGCAGCCGATCAGTGCGCCGCAAGAGAATGGCATCGGCGCGGCGCGTGTGCTCGATGGAAACCGGCGCGGAGCGGAAGTCGATCGTAGCGAGGTGCAACGGGTTGCCAGGATCAGGGAAGCGGTGCACGCGGGTATGCCAGCCGGCTGCCGACATCGCCACCCGGAAATGATCGAGAACGGCTCCACAGCTAACCAGCGCTTCGCGACCGGTGGGGTCTGTCGAGCGGGCTAGACGCGTCGGATCGGCGAACAGCTGCACGAAGCGGTCGGTGGCGACCCAACGCCAAGGCTGGCTGTTGTGCAGTGACGGTGCCCGGCACGCCAGCTGCAGAGCAGCGATGACCACCTCGGATTGAACCTGAGTCGCCGGCATTGTGACCTCCGTTCCGGTGCGCATTCAGCATTGCGCGACTCACGCGTCGGCGTACAGGGTCAATAGTCCTCGCCAACGTCTCATGGATCGGCGGCTGATGTTGCACCATGGTGGGGTGGCGGACGTGGCGGAGCCCGATCCCAACGGCGGTATTCCGCCGTTGCGGGACACCCTGTCGCAGCTCAAGCTGCATGAACTGCTCACTGAAGTGCAAGATCGGGTGGAGCAGATCATCAAGCGCCGTGACCGGCTGGATGGCCTCGTCGAAGCGATGCTGGTGGTCACGTCGGGCCTGGAACTCGACGTCACCCTTCGCGCGATCGTGCAAACCGCCATCGAGCTCGTCGACGCGAAATACGGCGCGCTAGGGGTGCGCGGCCAGGACGGCGACCTCGTCGAGTTCCTCTACGAAGGCATCGATGAGTCGACCCGCGAGCAAATCGGGCACATGCCCGAGGGACGAGGAGTGCTAGGCCTTCTTCTAGCCGACCCAAAACCGATTCGGCTCGACAACATTTCACGTCACCCGACTTCGGTCGGCTTTCCACCGAATCATCCGCCGATGCGCACATTCCTCGGCGTTCCGGTGCGTGTCCGCGACGATGTCTTCGGCAACCTCTATCTGACGGAAAAAGCTGGTGGACAACCTTTCGGCGCGGACGATGAGGCGCTCTTGCAGGCTCTGGCCGCCGCGGCCGGCATCGCGATCGACAACGCTCGCCTCTATGAGCAGGCGCGGGCCCGTCAGTCGTGGATCGCTGCCACCCGGGACATCGGCACCGAGTTGCTCTCGGGCACCGAACCAGCCCGGGCCTTTCGACTGGTCGCCGACGAGGTGTACAAGCTCAGCGGAGCGATCGCCACCCTAGTGGCGATTCCCGTCGATCCGGACCTGCCCGCCGAGGACATATCCGAGCTTGTGATCGTCGCCTCTGTCGGTGAGGTCGCAGGCATGTCGCAGGGGCCGATACCGGTGCGGGGAACCGCGATCGGTGATGCTTTCCTCCATCGATCACCGGCGCGCTTCACCGGCGCAGATGTCGGCATTGGTGAATTCGGTGGGCCCACTCTTGTGCTTCCGCTGCGTGCCACTGATGTGGTGGCGGGGGTGCTGGTCACACTGAGACCGGTCGGCGCTCAGCCATTCAGCGTCGGAGAACTCGATCTGATGGCAGCGTTCGCCGATCAAGCCGCGCTGGCGTGGGAGCTAGCGAGCACGCAACTACGGATGCGTGAGTTGGGCATCATCGCCGATCGAGAACGTATCGCGCGCGATTTGCATGACCATGTCATCCAGCGGCTTTTTGCGGTCGGTCTCGCATTACAGGGAACTATCGCTCGCGTGCGGTCAGGTGAAGTGCAACAGCGACTTTCCAACGTTGTTGATGACTTGCAGGAAGTCATGCAGGACATCCGTACCACCATCTTCGACCTGAATGACGGATCCTTGGGCATCACCAGGCTGAGGCAACGGCTCGACGAGGCGGTCGGTGCATTTCCGGGCTCGGGTGTCCGCACGTCGGTGCAATACAGCGGTCCGCTATCGGTGATTGACGCCTCCCTGGCGGACCACGCTGAAGCGGTGGTTCGCGAGGCGGTCAGCAATGCCGTACGCCACGCGGACTGCACCACACTGACCGTTGCCGTCAGCGTTGACGACGATCTGACGATCGAGGTCAACGACAACGGGCAAGGAATCGGCGCCGACGTCACGGAAAGCGGACTCACCAATCTCCGGCGTCGCGCCGCGGAGGTGGGCGGGTCATTCTCGGTGCTGGCTGCTCCGGGTGGGGGAACCCACCTCACTTGGCGGGCACCGCTGCCGTAACCAGGCGGGGCGGCACGTCCACGGCGCGCCTGAGTGTCGATTCCTTTGCGCCACCGCGAATCTGGCGTACCCACGTCACGAAGATTCCACGGTGACGGGATCGCGTCTCATTCGCAACGGTTGCGTAACGCCAGAATTGTCGCGTGGGAAAAATTAGAAATCCCCGGTTCAGTAGGCGACGTAACTACGTAGATGTAATTCGCGCGGCACGTTTGGCAGAAGGGCTTGGAGTACATGTCACGGACCAAGAAGGGCATGGTCGTCGTCATGCTGGGCAGCGCAGGAATCTTCTTTAGCGCCCCGCTTCTCAGCCCGCCGGCAGCCGCCAACCCCAGCCGCGGAGGAGTGCCGTGCGTGGGGATCTTGGAACAGATCGTTTCCAATCCAGGTGACATCTCGCAGGCGCTCGAGCAGGCCGCATCGTCGCTCGCCGCCGGTCCGGGCGAGCCCGCACCCCCAGTCGTGGTTCCCCCCGCGAGTTCCTCCTCGGGAGGCACGCCCCCGGTTCCGCCGGCACCCGCGGCACCGGCGCCGACTTCGGCCGGCGGCGGTATTCCTCCGGTCCGGCCGCAACCGCCTACGGCCGTGTCGATGCCCTCATCGGGGGCTACCCCTTCGACGCCCCCGGTAATGGGTGGCCCGATCATCGGCGATGCCGGGCTGGCGATACCGCCCGGCCTGCCGGTCCCCGGCCTTCCTGGCGCCCTCCCGGCGGGAGTTGGCGCACCTTCCATCCCGGCTGCGCCGGGTGCTCCGATAGCTACCGCTGGCGGGGATGTTGTGCCGCCTGGTTTGGGTGTGCCGGGGGGGCCGGTTGTTGGTGAGTCGGGTGTGGTGGGGCCGTCGGTGTCGGGTGCTCCGCTAGCTACCGCTGGCGGGGATGTTGTGCCGCCTGGTTTGGGTGTGCCGGGTGCGCCGGTGGTTGGTGAGTCGGGTGTGGTGACGCCGCCGGTGTCGGGTGTGCCGGGTACGCCTGGGGGTAGTTCGGTGGGGTTGGCGAAGCCGTCGGTTCCGGGTGTGTCGGGTGCGCCGGTTGTTGGTGAGTCGGGGTTGGTGGCGCCGTCGGTGTCGGGTGCTCCGCTAGCTACCGCTGGCGGGGATGTTGTGCCGCCTGGTTTGGGTGTTCCGGGTGCCCCGGTTGTTGGTGAGTCGGGTGTGGTGGCGCCGTCGGTGACGGGTGCTCCGCTAGCTACCGCTGGCGGGGATGTTGTGCCGCCTGGTTTGGGTGTTCCGGGTGCCCCGGTCGTTGGTGAGTCGGGTGTGGTGGCGCCGCCGGTGACGGGTGCTCCGATAGCTACCGCCGGTGGCGACGTTGTGCCGCCTGGTTTGGGTGTTCCGGGTGCCCCGGTCGTTGGTGAGTCGGGTGTGGTGGCGCCGCCGGTGTCGGGTGCTCCGATAGCTACCGCCGGTGGCGACGTTGTGCCGCCCGGGTTGGGTGTGCCGAGCGCTCCTGTTGCGGCGGCCGGCGGCGACGTTGTGCCGCCCGGGTTGGGTGTTCCGGGTGCGCCGGCTGCTACGGCTGGCGCCGATGTTGCACCTGTCGGTCCGCCTGCGGGAAGCGCCCCGATCTTTGGTGAAGCCGGTGTGGTGCCGCCGTCGGTTCCGCCGCTTCCTGGTGGAGGGGCTGGAGCTCCGGCTGGCACGGTCACTCCGCCGCTTCCGCCGGTTCCGCCGTCGTCGACGAGCGTGGCGGTCAACAACCCGGTTCCGCCCTACCCGGGACCGCCGCCATCCTCGAATCGCGTGAACGTGGCGGCGCCGCAGGCGCCGATTCCGGATCCCCCGGGGAACTCGCTCACAGTCTCGGATGTGTTCACCCCGCCTGGGTTGATGCGTACCGTGCAGGACGGCGTCTCGTCGGTAACCGCCGCCCTGCCGCCGCCTCCCGCTCCGTTGCCCGTTGCCGTCGGAGCCGCCGATGTGGGTGTACCCGCTGCGGCGAATCCGCTGACCCCGCTGGCAGCGACGGGTCTGTCAAACCTGGTCTCGCCCCCGTCGCTGAATATCCCGTCAATTCCCGGTCTGCCAGTGCCGCTGCCCAACGAGATCCCCGTACCGACCGACCTCATCTGCGTAGATACCGATTGGTCGGCCGCTCAGGGGGATTCGGCTGCCGGGCCGGGGATCAACACGGACATCCCGAAGAGGTTGGCCACCGGACCGGAACCTCTCGGTGAACGGCGTGACCGCTGGGATAACTAAGCAGCTTTTTGCTGATCCTGGGCGGTTTGGACGCGTGGTGCCCACGGAGGCAGTCGAACGCGCAACCGCCAAACCTTCACTACGTTAACCGGGGATCAGCCGGAGACCAGGCCCATCACAACGCCCTCAGATAGCGATCAGTGATCAGCCGCTGGATCAGTGAGGTCAACGGTGCACCCAGGCGACTCCACCAGGTCGCATGCTGGGAAAATGCGGCTACCTCGGCGACAACGTCCCCGGTGGATGGTTCGTAGCGAACCAGGAATAGTTCCTCGCCGGATTCCGGATGCCCGGGCAATGTCCCGTACGCGAAACCACGGCGGTCCGGCTCGTCGACGACATAGACCACCCGGCACGGCGCAAACACCGGACCAAGGCGAACTAATACCTCAGCCCCTGCCTCGGCCTTCGGGCTGGTGGCCTCGACGCGCAAACCTGCTCCGCGCAGCATTCCCCAGCGCATGCCCCGGTCGGCAGCCTCATCGAAGCGGTCGCGGCCGCTGCCGATCACCGACGATTTCCGCAGCTGGTGATAACCCGCCGGCATTACCCCTGACGTCGCTCCCACCTCGGAATAGGTTAGGGGCTTGTCGGAAAGGTCGTTCAAGTTCACGGATGTCACCTTGCCACCGCCGGCGACTTTCGTCATCGGGTGCGCTATGGGGCATCGTCGGGGCGAAGGAAGGAGTAGTGCCGTCAGATCGAGCTCACCGGCAGCATTCTCAAGACGTTGCGCAAGCCGGCGAGGTCTTCGGGTGGTTCAACCCATACGGTAGGCGGGTGAGCGTCAGTGAACCCGCCAATCCACAAGCCGGTGGGGGATTCAATTGGCCGGAACAGACTGCATCTGGTGGAGCCGACTATGGGCGGTTTGTCGAAGCAGTCCGGGAGCTCCAGGACCATGCGCGCGCGGCCAATGCGCCCGATGAGGTGGTCACCGAAGCTGCGAATTTAATCGCGACAGTGTCGCAGTTGCTTGCGCCCTACGACACTGACGAGTGGACATCTCCGTCGGGCCGCCGAGCGGACCTACCGAACCGCGGCAACATTCTGCAGGTGCCCGCGAGCCTCAAGGTCACCGCGGACGGTCGCGTAGCCGGGGATGTGCTGTTCCGGCGGTACCACCTTGGCCGCAACGGGGCCGCACATGGCGGCGCGGTGGCGCTGCTGTTCGATTCGCTGCTCGGGTACACCGCGTTCAGACTCACCGACGGCAGGGCGCAGCGGACCGCCTACCTGCATGTTGACTACCGCAGGATCGTTACGGTGGAGAAGCAGCTTAAGGTTGACGCCGGAATCGACCAAACCGTGGGTCGGAAGATCTTCGTCTCCGGTCGAATCCTGGACGGAAGTGAAGTACTGGCCGAAGGGCACGCCCTGTTCGTGAAGCTGAAACCCGGACAGCCATGAGCGATGACACCCAGGGAATCGCTCGCCGGTGGGCGCGCCGGCGCGACCGGCTACGTGGACGGCGGTATGTCGACCTCGGTTACCGGATGGGGGTCGGCGTAGTCGGCATCCTTGTCCTCGCCGTGGGCATCGTCGCGATCCCGTATCCGGGTCCGGGTTGGGCGATCGTGTTCGTCGGGCTCGCTATCCTGGCGACCGAATTCGAGTGGGCACGAAAGCTGCTGGCCTATGCGCGGATACGGTACAACGCGGTCATGGGCTGGTTCAGGCGACAGGGTTTGTGGATGCAGCTACTGGGTGTGGTGTTTACGACTGTGATCGTGGTGGGGACACTGTGGTTGCTCGGCGCGCTGGGGTGGGCTGGGAAGCTGGTGGGCATTGAGCATGCGTGGCTGGATAGCCCCATTGGTATCGGGTCGTGATGGTCCATCCCGATAGCATGGGCGCGGTCGGGGCCACGATGGGGCCCGGACCCCACACATAGCACCAGGAAGGTTTGGAGAGCCCGCGATGAGCGCCCCCGCCAGATTCGTCCCAGCAGCCCCGATCCGGGTCGCTGCCGGGATGACCGCGGGCCAGGTGGTTCGTGACGCCGGATTGCCCGCCAGAGGGGCTGTCGACGCCGTGGTCGTCGTCCGCGACGCAGATGGGCGGCTGCGTGATCTGTCCTGGGTGTCTGCGGCTGATGCCGAGGTCACCCCCGTTGCGGCCAACACCGAAGACGGGCGCAGCGTTATTCGTCATTCGGCCGCCCACGTTCTCGCCCAGGCGGTCCAGTCGCGTTTTCCCGACGCCAAACTCGGCATCGGGCCGCCCATCGCCGATGGCTTCTACTACGACTTCGAGGTCGCTGAACCGTTCACACCGGAAGATCTTGAAGCCCTCGAAAAGCGCATGCGCCAGATCGTCAAAGAGGGCCAACTGTTCTCTCGCCGGGTGTTCGAATCCAAGGATGAGGCTCGGGTCGAGTTGGCCGGCGAGCCATACAAGCTGGAACTCATCGACGACAAATCCGGCGACCCCGACGTGATGGAGGTGGGCGGCGATGAGTTGACCGCCTACGACAACCTTAATCCCCGCACCCGCGAACGGGAGTGGGGTGACCTGTGTCGCGGGCCGCACATTCCCACCACGCGCTACATCCCGGCTTTCAAACTGACCCGCAGCTCGGCCGCCTACTGGCGCGGCGATCAGAGCAACGCGAGCCTGCAACGCATCTACGGCACCGCATGGGAGTCGCAGGAGGCGCTCGACCGCCACCTCGAGCTCATGGAAGAGGCGTCGCGCCGAGACCACCGCAAGCTGGGCGCCGAGCTGGACTTGTTCAGCTTCCCCGACGAGTTGGGTTCGGGCTTACCGGTTTTCCACCCGAACGGGGGAATCGTACGCAACGAACTCGAGGACTACTCGCGGCGCAAGCACATCGAAGCCGGCTACCAGTTCGTCAATACCCCGCACCTGACCAAGGAACACCTCTACGTCACCTCCGGTCACCTGGAGTGGTACGCCGAGGGCATGTTCCCGCCCATGCACATCGACGCCGAACTCAACGACGACGGCACCGTGCGCAAACCAGGGCAGAACTACTACCTCAAGCCGATGAACTGCCCCATGCACCATCTGATCTACCGGTCTCGCGGTCGGTCCTATCGGGAGCTTCCGTTGCGGCTCTTCGAGTTCGGCACCGTGTACCGCTATGAGAAATCGGGTGTGGTTCATGGGCTGACCCGGGCGCGGGGCTTCACCCAGGACGACGCGCACATCTACACCACCCGCGAACAAATGCACGAGGAACTGGCCTCGTTGCTGCAGTTCGTTCTCGACCTACTGGCCGACTACGGCCTGAATGATTTCTTCCTCGAATTGTCGACCAAGGATCCGGACAAGTCCGTCGGTTCCGACGAGATGTGGGACGTGGCCACCGAGACGCTACGTGAAGTCGCTGAATCCTCGGGGCTCGAACTGGTGCCCGACCCGGGAGGCGCCGCGTTCTACGGCCCCAAGGTCTCGGTGCAGGTACGCGACGCTCTGGGGCGAAGCTGGCAGATGTCGACGATCCAACTCGACTTCAACATGCCCGAGCGCTTTGGGCTCGAATACACCTCCCAGGACGGAACACGTCGGCGGCCTGTTTTGATCCACCGTGCGCTTTTCGGATCGATCGAGCGGTTCTTCGGCATCCTCACCGAGCACTACGCGGGTGCGTTCCCGGCGTGGCTGGCGCCGGTGCAGGTCGTGGGTATCCCGGTCGCCGATGGCCACATCGCTTATCTCAACGAGCTGGTGACACAGCTCCGCGCGCACGGTATCCGCGCGGACGTCGACACCAGCGACGACCGGATGGCCAAGAAGATCGTCAACCACACCAACCAGAAAGTGCCGTTCATGTTGGTCGCGGGCGACCGTGACATGGAGGCGGACGCCGTCAGCTTCCGGTTCGGTGACCGCACCCAGATCAACGGGGTGCCGCGGGACAAGGTGATCGACATCATCGTTGATTGGGTGGCACGACGGGAAAACGCTACGCCGACCGCCGAACTCGTGGTCACCGATGCAGTGTCAGACGAGGGTTGACGTGGACCCGGAACGCAAGATCGTAGACCGCGGTGTCGGCGACCCGGACCACCTGCAGCGGCTGTGGACGCCGCATCGGATGTCGTATATCGCCGAAGCCCCGATGAAAACCGGCCGCGTTACCCCCACCGAGCCGTTCAGCGATATCCCGACGATGTCCGACGAGGACGGCCTGGTGGTGGCGCGGGGCGAGCTGGTCTACGCCGTGCTGAATCTTTACCCGTACAACCCCGGCCATCTGATGGTGGTGCCCTACCGAAAGGTGTCCGAGCTCGAGGACCTTACGGTTGAGGAGGGTGCGGAACTGATGGCGTTCGCACAGAAGGCGATTCGGGTCATCAAATCGGTCTCGCGGCCGCACGGGTTCAATGTCGGTCTCAACCTGGGTCAGTCGGCGGGCGGCAGCCTGGCCGAACACCTGCACATGCACGTTGTGCCGCGTTGGGGCGGTGACGCCAATTTCATCACAGTTATCGGGGACTCCAAGGTGATCCCGCAATTACTGAGGGATACGCGTCAGTTGCTGGCCACCGAATGGGGCAACCAGCGGTGAGCGACTTCTACCTGATGACCCGCGCTGCCTACGTGCGGCTGTCCGGGCCGCTGGCCAGGGGAGCACTGCGCCTGGGCCTGACCCCCGACGCGGTCACGATTCTCGGCACCGCCGGTGCGGTGCTTGCCGCGCTGACGTTGTTCCCCGTCGGGCAGCTTTTTGCGGGCGCGTTCGCTGTCGCGTTCTTCGTCCTGGCCGACATGCTCGACGGTGCCATGGCGCGCGAACGTGGCGGCGGTACCCGCTTCGGGGCTGTGCTGGACGCGACGTGTGACCGGATCAGCGACGGTGCCGTGTTCTGTGGGCTGCTCTGGTGGGCCGCCTTCGGTCGGGATAGCGCCGAGTTGGCGGTCGCGACGCTGATCTGCCTGGTGTCCTCGCAGGTTATCTCCTATATCAAGGCCCGTGCTGAGGCCAGCGGGCTGACCGCAGAGGGCGGACTGATAGAGCGGCCGGAGCGGCTGGCGATAATCCTGATCGGTGCCTGCTTCTCCGACCTGCCGTTCTTCCCGTTGCCGTGGCTGCTCGACGTTGCCATGTGGGTGCTCGCGGTGGCCAGCGTGGTGACCGTGGGGCAGCGTTTGCACAGCGTGCGTACCTCGGCCGGGGCGATGGAACCGCTCCCGCTCGCCGACAGCGGCGAGAAACCGGAGAGCACCGAACAGTGACCGGGCATCCAGCCAGTTCGAACCGCGACCGCGGTGCCATTCTCCGGCGCCGGGGCTCCTGGGGCGGCCACCTCACCGACTGGGGGTATGCGGCCGGCTGGCGACTGGTCCGCGCTGCTCCAGAACGCTTGGCCCGCAAAGCGTTCGGCGCCGGCGCGCGATTCGCCTCGCTCAACGGCGGACCCGAGCAGCTACGGAAGAACCTGGCCCGGGTGACCGGGGTGGAGCCGAACCGGGTGCCGACTGAGCTGATTCGTGCCTCGCTCGCTTCCTACGCCCGATATTGGCGGGAGGCTTTTCGGTTGCCGTCGATGGATCACGCAGAACTGGGCAAGCGGTTGAGTGTGCAGGACATCGAGTTGGTGTGGTCGGCACTGGAGGATGGCCGGGGGGCGGTGTTGGCGCTGCCGCACAGCGGGAACTGGGACATGGCCGGCGTCTGGCTGGTGCAGAATTATGGCACGTTCGCCACGGTCGCCGAGCGTCTCAAGCCCGAGTCGCTCTACCATCGATTTCTTGCCTACCGGGAGAGCCTGGGTTTTGAAGTGGTGCCACTGTCGGGTGGCCGGCGTCCGCCTTTCGACGTGCTGAGCGACCGACTTCGCGACAACGGCGTGGTGTGTCTGATGGCCGACCGAGACCTGACCCGGGGTGGCGTTCAGGTCGACTTCTTCGGGGAGCCGACGCGGCTGCCCGCGGGGCCGGCCAAGCTCGCTCTGCAAAACGGCGCCGCGCTTTTTCCGGCGCACTGCTGGTTTGAAGGAGACGGGTGGGGTATTCGGGTATATCCGGAACTGGACACCTCGTCGGGCGACATCACGGTGATCACTCAGGCATTGGCAGACCAGTTCGCCCGCAATATCGCCGCGCACCCGGCCGATTGGCACATGCTGCAGCCGCAATGGCTGGCCGACCTGTCCGATGAGCGCCGGGCCCGCCTGGAGGCCACCTGATGTGCAACCGCGTGAGGAGATGGCGGGACTGATGCGCATCGGCATGGTCTGTCCGTACTCGTTCGATGTGCCCGGTGGGGTGCAGTCGCACGTTCTGCAGCTCGCCGAGGTGATGCATCGGCGCGGGCACGAGGTCAGTGTGCTCGCGCCCGCCTCTGCCGAGGCGCACGTCTCACTGCCCGAGTACGTGGTTTCGGGCGGAAAGGCCGTACCGATTCCTTACAACGGGTCGGTAGCCAGGCTGCGCTTCGGTCCGGCAACCCACCGGAGAGTAAAGAAGTGGCTGATTGCGGGGGAGTTCGATGTGCTGCACCTGCACGAGCCGAATGCCCCGAGCTTGTCCATGTTGGCGCTCAATATCGCCGAAGGCCCGATCGTGGCCACCTTTCACACCTCGACGACGAAGTCGCTGACGCTGTCGGTGTTCGAACCCATCCTTCGACCGATGCACGAGAAGATCGTGGGCCGTATCGCGGTGTCGGATCTGGCCCGACGCTGGCAGATGGAGGCGCTGGGCAGCGACGCCGTCGAGATACCCAACGGTGTTGACGTGGGGTCGTTCGCGTCGGCGCCGCCGCTGGACGGGTATCCGCGTCCCGGTAAGACAGTGCTGTTCCTGGGGCGCTTCGACGAGCCGCGAAAGGGAATGGCCGTACTGCTGGGCGCACTGCCTGCGGTCGTCGAGCGATTTCCCGACATCCAGATCCTGATTGTGGGACGCGGAAACGAAGACGAGTTGCGCGCCGACGCCGGCTCGTTGGCAGGTCATCTGAGATTTCTGGGTCAGGTCGACGATGCCGAGAAGGCCTCGGCGATGCGCAGCGCCGATGTGTATTGCGCCCCTAACACCGGTGGCGAGAGCTTCGGAATCGTACTCGTGGAGGCGATGGCCACCGGAACTGCGGTGGTAGCCAGTGACCTGGATGCGTTTCGACGGGTATTGGACAACGGTAGGGCCGGTCGCTTGGTGGCTGTCGACGACCCGGCAGCATTGTCTGCAGGCCTGATCGAGGTGCTCGCCGACGACGCTGTCCGGGCGGGCTATGTCGATTGCGCGACGCAATCGGTGCAACGCTACGACTGGTCCGTCGTCGCCAAGCAGATCATGAGGGTCTACGAGACCGTCGCCGGTGCCGGAGTGAAGGTCCAGGTGGCCGGTTCGGCGGGCAGGAGCGATGGGCCCGCGGCCGAAGTGCAGGGGACCCCCGGGGGGCAGGCTTGATCCCCTGGATCACCGCGATCGCGATCACGGTTCTGGTCGCAGCCGTGGTGGTGCTGGGACTGTGGGCTTATCAGACGGCCAACCGGCTCGACCGGTTGCATGTGCGGTACGACCTGTCCTGGCAGGCCCTCGACGGGGCGCTGGCCCGGCGCGCGGTGGTGGCTCGCGCGGTGGCGGTCGATGCGTACGGCGCGGGGCCGGACGGCAAACGACTGGCCACCTTGGCCGACCACGCCGAGCGGGCGTCGCGGTCGGTCCGCGAGGCGGCCGAGAACGAGCTCTCCTGGGCGCTGGCGAGGGTGGATCCGGCGTCGTTGCCGCTCGCCTTGGTGGCCGAGTTGGCCGATGCAGAGGCGCGTGTGCTGCTGGCCCGCCGCTTTCACAATGACGCGGTCCGCGACACCCTGGCGCTCCGCGAGCGCCCCGCCGTGCGTCTGCTGCGACTCGGTGGAACTGCATCGCTGCCAAGCTATTTCGAGATTTCCGAGGGTGGGGAGGTGTCGACGCGCGAAGAAGTCCCGGTCAACAGACGCAGGTCAGCGCGTGTCCTGCTGCTCGACGACGACGGCGCGGTGCTTCTCCTGTGCGGTTCCGATCCGGCGATCTCGGGAGGATTGGCGCCCGCGCCGCGGTGGTGGTTCACCATCGGGGGCGCGGCCCAGGTGGGGGAGTCCCTGGCGCAGACCGCGGCGCGCGAACTCGAGGAGGAGACCGGCCTGCGAGTGCTGCCGGACGATATGGTCGGCCCGGCTTGGCGCCGGGACGCCGTCATCGAATTCAACGGGTCGGTGATCCGTAGCGAAGAGATGTATTTCATCCACCGGACGAAACGTTTCGAACCCTCGGATTCTGGTCGTTCGGGTCTGGAGCGTTCCTACATTCACGACCACCGCTGGTGCGATGCGACAATGATCGAGGAACTGGCCGCCGAAGGCCAGACCGTGTACCCGTTGCAGCTCGGTGAGCTTCTCGACGAAGCGAACAAGTTGGCCGACGCCCCGGATGCGGTGCTCCAGCGGCCTGTGCCCTCCATTAGGTGAGAGACTGATTGGCTGTCCGGTACGGAGCGGATCGATGAGGTTTGTCGCCGCATCTAGACTGGATCAGCAGAGATTAAAGGAGATTACGGTGGAATCGGAAACGCCTGGGGAAAGCCTGGGCACGCCACCCGCACGCGGGACCGCGCGGGTCAAGCGTGGCATGGCCGAGATGCTCAAGGGCGGCGTCATCATGGACGTCGTCACCCCTGAGCAGGCCCGCATCGCCGAAGCGGCCGGTGCGGTCGCGGTGATGGCCCTGGAGCGGGTCCCCGCCGATATTCGGGCGCAGGGTGGGGTGTCGCGCATGAGCGATCCCGACATGATCGAGGGCATTATCGAGGCTGTCACCATCCCGGTGATGGCCAAGGCGCGCATCGGCCACTTTGCCGAAGCACAGATCCTGCAGAGCCTCGGCGTCGATTACGTCGATGAATCGGAGGTGCTGACGCCGGCCGACTACACCCACCACATCGACAAGTGGAAGTTCACCGTCCCGTTTGTGTGCGGAGCGACCAACCTGGGCGAGGCGCTGCGTCGTGTCGCAGAAGGCGCGGCGATGATTCGATCCAAGGGCGAAGCAGGCACCGGGGACGTGTCCAACGCCACCACGCATATGCGCAGGATCGGCGGTGAGATTCGCCGTCTCACGTCGCTGTCGGAAGACGAATTGTATGTTGCCGCAAAAGAACTACAGGCTCCCTACGATCTCGTGGTCGAGGTTGCGCGGGCCGGCAAGCTGCCGGTGACGCTCTTTACCGCCGGCGGTATCGCCACGCCCGCCGACGCAGCGATGATGATGCAGCTCGGTGCGGAAGGTGTTTTCGTCGGTTCGGGCATCTTCAAGTCCGGCGACCCCGCCCAGCGGGGCGCCGCGATCGTCAAGGCCACGACCTTCTTCGACGACCCGGACGTGTTGGCGAAGGTATCTCGGGGGCTCGGTGAGGCGATGGTCGGGATTAACGTCGAGGATATCGCCGCCCCCCATCGGCTTGCTGAACGCGGCTGGTAGCTGGTTGCCCGAATCGATGAGCCGCGTACCCAAGAAACAGAGCTAGCCGGATGGCGATCGAAAAGATACTCGATCTGGAACAGATCGACGCCAACATCTATCGAGGTGGGGTTTTCAGCCCGGAGTCCGGTTTTCTGCAACGCACGTTCGGTGGCCATGTGGCGGGCCAGTCGCTGGTGTCGGCGGTGCGCACCGTGGACCCCAAGTTTGAGGTGCACTCGCTACACGGGTACTTCCTCCGCGCGGGTGATGCCCGTTCGCCGTCGGTCTACACGGTCGAGCGGATCCGCGACGGCGGTTCCTTTTGCACGCGCCGGGTCGCGGCGATCCAGCACGGCGAGACGATCTTCTCGATGTCGGCGTCGTTCCAGACCGATCAGAGCGGTATCCAGCATCAGGACGAGATGCCCGAAGCGCCGCCGCCCGACGATATTCCCGATTTCAAGGTTGCCAGCCGGGTGTTCGACGACGCCAGCTTCCGGCAGTTCGACGAGTGGGACGTGCGTATCATCCCTCCCGAGCTGTTGAGCATGCGCGAGGGCAAGGCCTCACAGCAGCAGGTCTGGTTCCGGCACCGCGATCCGCTGCCCGACGATCGCGTGCTGCACATTTGCGCGCTGGCCTACATGAGCGACCTGACGCTGTTGGGCTCGGCACAGGTCAATCACGGCGAGGAGCGAAAGCACCTGATGGTGGCATCGCTGGACCACGCGATGTGGTTCCTGCGAACGTTTCGGGCTGATGATTGGCTGCTCTACGATCAGTCGTCGCCGTCAGCCTGTGGGGGGCGTTCCTTGACGCAGGGCAAGATTTTCGACCGACGCGGCAACATGGTCGCGGCGGTGATGCAGGAGGGGCTCACCCGCTATAACCGCGACTTCGTGTCCGGCCGAGAGTGACGCCCCGCATCGGTGTTCTCGCGTTGCAGGGGGACACTCGTGAGCACCTCGCAGCGTTGCGGGCCGCCGGGGCAGAGGCGGTCACCGTGCGGCGGGCCGGGGAGCTCAGCGGCGTGGACGCGCTGGTGATTCCGGGCGGTGAGTCCACCACGATGAGCCACCTGCTGGGCGAATGCGAGCTCGTGGAGCCGTTACGCGCCCAGTTGGCCGACGGTATGCCCGCTTACGGGTCCTGCGCCGGAATGATCCTGCTGGCCACCGAAATACTCGACGCCGGCGTGGCCGGACGCGACGCCAAGCCGTTGGGGGCAATCGATATGACTGTGCGCCGCAACGCATTCGGTCGTCAGGTCGACTCGTTCGAGAATGATGTCGTCTTCGATGGACTCGACCGTCCGGTGCGAGGGGTGTTCATCCGCGCGCCGTGGGTGGAGCGAGTGGGTCCGGAGGTGCAGGTGTTGGCGCGGGCGGCAGATCACGTCGTAGCCGTGCGGCAGGGCCGAAACCTGGCTACCGCTTTCCATCCGGAGATGACTGGCGACCGCCGGGTACACGCGCTGTTCGTGGATATCGTCGCCGGTCGCGCTTGAGGGTGCTCGCCGATCTCTTCGGGAATCGGCGCTTCCCAGGCGCTTGAGGCTGCTGGGCGAATTCGATTGATGCGATGTCGATTCCGAGTCTAGATCGCACCACGGGCGTTATAGTGACGCAAGAGCGCTAGTTGATCGAGCGATGGTGACATGACTGAGTTACCTCGATGTTCATGAGCGGCTCAGTCACGTCGGGCAACCGGCCGAAGAGGCAAAGCCGTGGACCGGTCGTCAATGCGCACAATGTGCGATTATTCCTGCCGCTAACGACGACGTGCGTGTTGTTCGCCGGTGTCATCGGGTTCGCAGGCCCGGCGGCCGCCGATGTTTCATGGGTCATGCCGAACGTGAAGGACATGATCCTGGCGCGCGCGATGAAGGTGGTTCAGGCGGCAGCCAACCCCGTGGAGATCACC
Organism: Actinomycetes bacterium; assembly: GCA_022601135.1. GTDB lineage: Bacteria > Actinomycetota > Actinomycetes > Mycobacteriales > Mycobacteriaceae > Mycobacterium. The sequence goes on from JAHZJB010000139.1 coordinate 24,739, forward strand.
TTCGAGACGACCGACACGAAGGGCAACCGCGAGCAATACAACATGTCGAATTGGTCGGTGTGCTGGCAGTCGCCCAAAGCAGGCGCACGAGTCCCCCAGAAGGACAACTATGTGAGCCTCGGGGTGAAGCGACTGACCGACGGCAATTGTTGGTCCTGAAACCGCGGATCCCCAATCGTCACCACGATCCAGGGAGGACGGCACTGCAGGTTCGGGGACGGCGGAACGCCCCCGTAGACTCGCTGATCGGACGTTGACGTCGGCGAAAGAGGTTATTCGGGTATGAGCGGCCATTCCAAGTGGGCCACCACCAAGCATCAGAAGGCCGTTAAAGACGCGCGCCGGGGCAAGGAGTTCGCCCGGTTGATCAAGAACATCGAGGTCGCGGCCCGGACCGGCGGCGGTGACCCGGCTGGAAACCCGACGCTCTACGACGCGATTCAGAAGGCCAAGAAGACCTCGGTGCCCAACGACAACATCGAGCGTGCGCGTAAACGCGGCGCGGGTGAAGAAGCCGGCGGTGCCGACTGGCAGCCCATCACCTACGAGGGTTACGGGCCCAACGGCGTCGCAGTGCTCATCGAGTGCCTCACCGACAACCGCAATCGCGCCGCCAGCGAGGTCCGCATCGCAATGACCCGCAACGGTGGCAGCATGGCCGATCCGGGCTCGGTGTCCTACCTGTTCACCCGGAAGGGCGTGGTGACGCTGGAGAAGAACGGTCTCACCGAGGACGACCTGCTGGTCGCGGTGCTTGAAGCTGGCGCCGAAGACGTCATCGACCTGGGGGACAGCTTCGAGATCATCTCGGAGCCAACGGATCTGGTTGCGGTCCGGACGGCGCTGCAAGACGCGGGTATCGATTATGACTCCGCAGACGCCAGCTTCCAGCCGTCGGTGACGGTACCCGTCGACCTCGATGGTGCCCGCAAGGTGCTCAAGCTGGTGGACGCGCTCGAGGACAGCGACGATGTGCAGGACGTCTACACCAACCTCGACATCCCCGACGACATCGCTGCTCAGCTGGGCGAGGACTGAATTGCACTGTTGAGGAAGGCGCCGATCTCGCGGGCGGTCTGCTCGGGCTGATCCAGCATGATCAGTACCTTGGCGTCGTCGACGTAACGGAGTGTGCCGCCGGTTAATTCGGCGATGGTCTTGGCGTGCGCCACCGGCATCACTCGGTTGCGACTCCACAAAACCAGCACGTCGCCGGGGAAATCAGCGAGGCGGCGGGTCGCACGGTCCAGATCCCGCCCGACGAAATTCGAGCGGGTGTACTTGAGTAGGTCGCGCCGGATTCTCCGGTCGGCAATACCCGCCGCAACCCAGTCCGACATGATGGCGTCCGGAATCGGTTTGGCCGCCATCATGCCGAACATGAAGAATCGGTTACGCAGCCAGCCGAACCGCATCTGCTTCATTGCTAGCTTCAGGGTGCCCGTCGTGCGGGTCGCCACCCAGGTCACCTTGCCCGGGAAGCCCGGCGGAAAGTTGTCGAACGCCTCGGCTGGGCAGAGGACCAGACGCGACACGCGCCGGTCGCGGCCGAGGTCGGTGAGGAAGATCGGCCCGCCCCAGTCGGTCACCACCAGGGTGACGTCGTCGAGGTCGAGAGCGTCAAGGAGATCCGCGACCAGGCCAACCATTGCGGGTAGCGAGAGGTCGGCGTCGTCGCGCATCGGTTTGCGGTGCCCGCCCAGCGGCAGCACCGGAAGCAGATAGCGAAAGGCCTGCGGCAACAGGGGCAGGGCGAGGCTCCACTGCGTGTCATTCATCAGCAGGCCGTGCAGCAGCACAACCGGCGGTCCCGACGGGTCACCTTCGTCGCGGTACTCGAGCGTGCCTGCCGGGATCTCGACGGTCTTCATCGCGCGCCCCTTCGCCAGAATTCCCTAGAATAGTTATTCTAGAACGTATGCTCTAGTATGGCTGCAGGTGATGATGATGGCAAGATCTACGAGGGAATCGATCCTGACGGCGGCTGCCGAGTTGATGCGGCACAAGGGCTACGCCGGAGTGGGCATGAAAGACATCGCCGATGCGTCCGGTGCCCCGATCGGCTCGCTGTACCACCACTTTCGGGGCGGAAAAGTTGCGATCGCACGGGAAGCGCTTCTCACCGCCGGCGCCGCGTACGGCCTGCTCATCCCGACGATCGTCGACGCCTACAGCGACCTCGGTGCCGCCATCGAGGGTGTTTTCGCCCAGGCCGCCGAGGATATCGCCAGCACCGGATTCGCGAACATGTGCCCGGTTGCCAGTGTCTCGGCGGAGGTCGCCGACACCGTCGAGGAACTTCGGCAGACCGCGGCCGAGGTCTTCACCTGGTGGGTGGAAGGGGGCGCGGCATACTTCGGCGAGCGGGGGCTCGACGCCGCCGTGGCGCGGAGGGTCACGCTCGCCCTCATCGCCGCCCTGGAAGGCGGGTTCTTGCTCGCCAGGGCCCTGCGCAGCGCCGAACCGCTGCGGGCGGCCGGTAGCGCGCTCGCGCCGCAGTACCGCGGAGTCGAGCTGTCTCCGCGTGTCTTGTCACAGGTAGCCGGGGGCGGGGGATAGGCTCTCGAACAAATGTTCTGACGAAGGGGCTGACGTGCGGGTGATGGGAGTCGACCCCGGGCTGACGCGTTGCGGGCTGTCGGTAATCCAAAGCGGGAAAGGCCGCCATGTCATCGCATTGGACGTCGACGTGGTACGCACCCCGGCCGAGCATCCGCTGGCGCACCGACTGCTGACCATCAGCCGCTCGGTTGAGCACTGGATGGACACCCACCAGCCCGACGTGATCGCGATCGAGCGGGTGTTCTCCCACCAGAACGCCTCCACCGCGATGGGCACCGCGCAGGCTGCCGGTGTCATCGCACTGTCTGCGGCCCGGCGTGACATCGATGTGCACTTCCACACCCCGAGTGAAGTCAAGGCAGCCGTCACCGGCAACGGGCGCGCCGACAAGGCGCAGGTCACCGAAATGGTCACGAAAATTCTTACCCTGCAACAGAAGCCGACGCCAGCCGACGCCGCCGACGCCCTTGCGTTGGCGATCTGCCACTGTTGGAGAGCTCCGATGATCGCCCGGATGGCCGCCGCTGAGGAGATGGCGGCCGAACAGCGGCGCAAGTATCAAGCCGCCCTCTCGGCGCAGGCGAAAGCGGCCAAGGCTGGGTCTGACGCTGGGTTCAACGCCGGGCCGGGCCGGGTGTCGCGGAGTGCGACGTGATCGCGGCCGTTCGGGGCGAGGTCATCGACATCGCCCTCGACCACGCGGTCATCGATGCCGCTGGCGTCGGATACAAGGTGATGGCCACCCCCGCCACGCTGGCCACCCTGTGTCGCGGCGCCGAGGCCCGGCTGATCACCGCGATGATAGTGCGTGAGGACGCGATGACGTTGTACGGCTTCGCGGATGCCGACGCCCGCAATCTGTTCCTCACCCTGATCGGGGTTTCCGGGATCGGGCCGAGTATCGCGCTGGGCGCGCTGGCGATGTACGACGGTCCCACGTTGCGACAGGCGATCGGTGACGGCGACGTCACCGCGCTGACGCGCATTCCCAAGGTGGGAAAGAAGACTGCCGAGCTTCTGGTGCTGACCTTGCGGGACAAGGTAGGAGCCGTGGCCTCGGCGGGCCCGGCCCCGGCGGGCGGCCACAGTGTGCGTGGGCCGGTCGTCGAAGCGCTCGTCGGCCTCGGCTTCGCCGTCAAGCACGCCGAGGAGGCCACCGACAAGGTGCTCGCCGATGACCCCGGCGCCAACCAGTCAAGTGCCCTGCGCGCAGCGCTGTCCATGCTGGGTAGGAAGTAATGGGCAGATTCGACGAACCCCACCCGGAGGATGGTGCGCAGCGTGAGGTCACTCCCGCGCTGACCGTAGGCGAGGGGGACATTGACGCGAGCCTGCGGCCACGATCGCTGGGTGAGTTCATCGGCCAACCCCGCGTTCGGGAGCAGCTGCAGCTGGTGCTCGAGGGAGCCAAGAATCGTGGCGGCGCCCCCGACCACATTCTGCTGTCCGGGCCACCGGGCCTGGGCAAGACGTCGCTGGCGATGATCATCGCCGCCGAGCTGGGGACCTCGTTGCGCGTGACCTCGGGCCCCGCGTTAGAGCGCGCCGGTGACCTGGCGGCGATGCTGTCCAACCTGGTTGAGCATGACGTGCTGTTCATTGACGAGATCCATCGAATCGCCCGTCCTGCCGAGGAGATGCTCTACCTGGCGATGGAGGACTTCCGGGTCGACGTAGTCGTCGGCAAAGGCCCTGGCGCCACGTCGATTCCGCTGGAAGTTGCTCCCTTCACCCTGGTCGGTGCGACCACCCGGTCTGGCGCCCTGACAGGTCCGCTACGCGACCGGTTCGGATTCACCGCGCACATGGACTTCTATGAGCCCGCCGAGCTGGAGCGGGTGCTGGCCCGCTCGGCAGGCATTCTCGGTATCGAGTTGGGTGCCGACGCCGCAGCCGAGATCGCCCGTCGCTCACGGGGCACACCGCGGATAGCCAACCGTTTGTTGCGCAGAGTGCGCGACTATGCCGAAGTCCGTGCGGACGGCGTCATCACCCGTGACATCGCCAAGTACGCGTTGGCGGTGTACGACGTCGACGAACTCGGTCTGGACCGGCTCGACCGTGCGGTGCTGTCGGCGCTGACCCGGAGCTTCGCCGGCGGACCGGTCGGGGTGTCCACCCTCGCTGTCGCGGTCGGCGAGGAAGCGGCCACCGTCGAGGAAGTGTGCGAACCGTTCTTGGTGCGGGCCGGGATGATCGCCCGCACTCCGCGCGGGCGGGTCGCCACAGCTCTCGCCTGGACGCACCTCGGGATGACGCCGCCCGCCGGGGTCGGTGGCCCGGGCCAGGCGCGCCTGTTCGAATGATGGAACTACACAAGGAGTAAGGGGGGTCAGCGTGGTCGCCGCTGGATTGATCGTGGCGTTACTAGCCGCGGTACTACACGTCTACATCTTCGTCATGGAGTCGGTGACCTGGACGTCGGCGCGAACCCGCGCCGTCTTCGGCACCACGACCGAAGAGGCCGAGACCACTCGGTTGATGGCCTTCAACCAAGGCTTCTACAACCTGTTTCTAGCGGTCGTCACGGTGATCGGCGTGGCGGTGGTCTACAGCGGCGCGACGGCAGTGGGTGCCGCACTGGTATTCGCTGGGGTGGGGTCGATGTTGGCCGCTGCGGTGGTATTGCTCGCCTCTGCGCCCGATAAGGCACGGTCGGCGGTCATCCAGGGGTTCTTTCCGCTCATCGCGACCGTCCTGTTGGCGCTGGGGTTGGCGCTCTGAGAGTTTGACGCCGCTGCAGCATGGTCTGCGCGTGGAGACTCGGCCCACCGTGGGAAACTTAGCCGGTGTAAGCCATGACGTGCTTGATGCGGGTGTAGTCCTCGAGGCCGTACATCGACAAGTCCTTGCCGTGCCCGGAGGCCTTGTAGCCGCCGTGGGGCATCTCGGCAACGAGTGGGATGTGGGTGTTGATCCACACGCAGCCGAAGTCCAGCCCGTTGGACACGCGCAGCGCGCGTGACACGTCCTTCGTCCAGACTGACGACGCCAGCGCGAACTCGATGCCGTTGGCCTTCTCGAGTACGTCGGCCTCGTCGGTGAACGATTGCACCGTGATTACCGGGCCGAAAATCTCCTGCTGGATCAGCCGGTCGTGCTGAAGCAGACCGCCGATCACCGTCGGCGTCACATAGAAGCCTTTGTCTCCCTGGCGATTGCCGCCCGCGACGACCGTGGCGTGCACCGGGAGATCGGCGAAGAAGGACAGCACCCGCTCCATCTGATTGACGTTGTTGACCGGCGGCACCCAGGCGTCCTCGTCGTCGGCGGCCCGACCGAACGTCGTCGTCGCACCGTTGGCCTGTTCGGCCAGTGCTGCGGTCAACTCCTCGGCGATTGAAGTGTGCGCGAGCACCCGAGTGGCGGCCGTACAGTCCTGACCGGCGTTGAAGTATCCGGCGGTCGCGATGCCCTCCGCGGCCGCGGCGAGATCGGCATCGTCGAAGACGATCACCGGGGCCTTACCGCCCAGCTCCAGGTGCGTGCGCTTCAGGTTGCCGCCGGCACTGACCGCGACGGCTCTGCCCGCCGCCACCGATCCAGTGATGGCCACCATTTCCGGTGTCGGGTGGGCGACCAGATTGGCTCCGGTGACGCGGTCTCCGCTGACAACGTTGAGCACACCCGGGGGGAAGTGGTTGGCCGCCAACTCCGCGAGCATCACCGTCGTCACCGGTGTGGTGTCGCTGGGCTTGATCACCACGGTGTTCCCGGCCGCGATGGCTGGGCAGATCTTCCAGATAGCCATCATCATCGGGTAGTTCCACGGCGCCACCTGCCCGATCACCCCGACTGGTTCGCGCCGGATCCACGACGTGTGGTCGGCCATGTACTCACCGGCCGACTTGCCCTCCAGGACCCTCGCCGCACCGGCGAAGAAGCGGATCTGATCGACCATCGGCGGGATTTCCTCGGCCCTGGTCATGTGCAGCGGTTTGCCGGTGTTGCGGCTCTCGGCGGCCACGAGATCTTCTGCGGCCTTCTCGACGTCGTCAGCGAAGTCCAGCAGTGCCTTCTGCCGATGCGATGGTGTTGTGCGCTTCCACTGCTTGAATGCCTCGGCTGCGGCGGCGTAGGCGGTGTCGATGTCTTGTTCGTTGGAGATCGGTGCGGTACCGAACTCCTCGCCGGTGCTCGGGTCGACCAGCGGCATCGTCGCTCCGCTGGCCGAGTCGACGAGCTCGCCCCCGATGAAGTTCTGGACTGTGGTCATGTCAGTCAGCTCCCTGCTTGATGGGGTCGGGTCAGAGGTCGGCGAGAATGAGGGCGAGCACGTCCAGGCCTTCGAGGAGTAGGTCGTCGCTGATGCTCAGTGGTGGCAGGAAACGCACCACATTGCCGAACGTTCCGCAGGACAGCACGATGACACCCGACTGATGCGCTGTGGCGCAGAGTCTCTTGGTGAGTTCCACGTCGGGTTCGATGGTGCCGGATTTCACCAGTTCGATCGCGATCATCGCGCCGCGCCCGCGAACGTCGCCGATGCGGTCGTCTTCTGCTTGAATCCGGCCCAGCTTCGCCTTCATCAGGGATTCGATGTCAGCCGCGCGCTGTACGAGGCCGTCGGCCTCGATGGTTTCGATGGTCGCCAGCGCGGCGGCGCAGGCCAGGGGGTTGCCGCCGTAGGTCCCGCCCAGCCCGCCGACGTGTGGGGCGTCCATGATGTCGGCCCGGCCGGTGACCCCCGAGAGAGGCAGCCCGTCGGCGATGCCCTTGGCAGTGACGATCAGGTCCGGCACGATTCCCTCGTGCTCGCAGGCGAACATCGCGCCGGTACGGGCGAATCCGGATTGCACCTCGTCGGCGATGAAGACGACGTTGTTGGCGCGGCACCAGTCCAGCAGCGTGGGCAGGAAGCCCTCTGCAGGGACGATGAATCCGCCCTCGCCCTGGATCGGTTCGATGACCAGGGCGGCCAGGTTGTCAGCGCCAATCTGCTTGTCCATCATGGTGATGGCTCTTCGGGCCGCAAGTTCACCGTCGGTAGCCAGTTCCTTGCCGAACTCGGCGTCTCGGTAGGGGTAGGACATCGGCGCGCGGTAGATCTCGGGGGCGAAGGGGCCGAATCCGTGCTTGTAGGGCATCGACTTGGCAGTCAGTGCCATCGTCAGGTTGGTCCGACCGTGATATCCGTGGTCGAACGAGACCACCGCCTGCTTCTTGGTGTACGCCCGCGCGATCTTGACGGCGTTCTCTACGCCTTCCGAGCCGGAATTGAACAGGGCGGAGCGTTTCTCGCCGGTGCCGGGGGTGAGCCGGTTGAGTGCCTCGGCGACGGCGACGTACTTCTCGTACGGGGTGACCATGAAGCAGGTGTGGGTGAACTTGGTCGCTTGCTCGGACACCGCCTCGACGACTCGGGGGGCGGAGTTGCCGATCGTTGTGACCGCGATGCCTGAACCCAGGTCGATCAGCCTGTTGCCGTCGACGTCCTCGAGGATGCCGCCGAACGCCCGCGCCGCATAGACGGGCATCGTGTTGCCGACACCGCCGGCGACGGCTGCACGCTTGCGTGCGAGTAGCTCACAGGACAGTGGGCCGGGAATGGCGGTGACGAGGTGGCGGCTCTGCTCGAGGGTGCTCAACTGGGGACCTCCTACTGGCCCGTACGGAACGGAGAATATGTCTGCCGCGTCGTGGATTGAGCCTAACTGCTGGATGCTCTGATCCGTTGAAAACGGTGCCAGCTCGTGGCGAGACCGTCGAGGAGGCCAACCGGGGCGACGAATTTCGTTGCGATCAGACCTGGAAAGCCAGCGGTGGTCCGCGCGTCGTGATCGTGCAGCCGCGATTGCCGACCCGGGGGGAGCGGGGCGGTCGGCCCCAATGGCACACTGGTCAACAACTTCTTCAACGAAACCGCCCTAACCCGAGGGTTCGGGGCGGCGACGCAAGACCGACACGAAAGACTCAGGAGAGACACGGCTGCCATGGATCTGGTCATTTTCCTTCCACTGCTCATCGTCATGGGCGCGTTCATCTACTTCTCCTCGCGGCGTCAGAAGAAAGCCATGCAGGCCACGATGGACCTGCACAACTCTCTTCAGGTGGGTGATCTGATCCACACCACATCGGGACTGCAGGCGACGATCACCGACATCGGCGACGAATATGTCGACCTCGAGATTGCGCCCGGGGTAATCACGACCTGGATGAAGCTGGCGGTGCGGGACCGGGTGGTCGATGACGTCGAAGACAACGAGGACGGCGATGCCGAGGAGTCGCAATTGGCGGCCACCGAGATCACCGAAAGCCCGCACACCAAGACTGACAGCTGAGGTTTCGGCCGCAGCACGTAGTCTTTGCGTGCCGTCTTTGCGTGCCCTCGCACGCCTGTGCGGAACCTGACGAACTGATCTCTAAGGAGCCTCTGACACGTGGCATCGTCTTCGACGCCGGTGCACCCTGCCCGCTACCTGACCCTGTTCCTGGTGCTGCTTGTCGGCTCCTACCTGCTGGTGTTCCTCACCGGTGACAAGCAACCCGACCCCAAGCTCGGCATCGATCTTCAGGGCGGTACCCGGGTCACGTTGACCGCGCGCACCCCGGACGGCTCACCACCGACCCGGGAGGCGTTGGACCAGGCGCAGCAGATCATCAGCGCCCGTGTCGACGGCCTCGGTGTGTCGGGTTCCGAGGTCATCATCGACGGTCAGAACCTGGTGATCACCGTCCCGGGTAACGACGGCAGCGAGGCCCGCAACCTCGGTCAGACAGCACGGCTGTATATCCGGCCGGTGATCCACGCGATTCCTGCGACCGGTGAAGCACCGCCGCAAGAGGGACCTGAGCCTGGGGGGCCGCCGGGTCCGATCCCGGGGCTACCCCCGGGGGTGATTCCGGGTATGCCCCCGGGCGGGGTGCCCGGTATGCCCCCGGGCGGGGTGCCTGGTTTGCCGCCCGGCGCGGTCCCCACTGAACCCCCGGCGCCGCAGCCGCGGCCCTTCCCCGAGCAACCGGCCCCGAACCCGACGCCGAGCCCCGCCCCCACCCCGGACGCGGATACACCGCCAGCCCCCAGTCCCGCTCCGCCGAGCGACGAAGACGTGCCGTTGGCGACCCGCATCCAAGATGAGAAGCGGCTACGCCAGAGCACCGAGCAGGCGATCCAAATTCTGGCGATGCAGGTTCAGGCCGCGCGGTGTGGTGAGGAAGACGTGTTGTCCGGCAATGACGATCCCAACCTGCCATTGGTCACCTGCTCGACCGACGAGCAGCAGGTCTATCTGCTGGCTGGCTCGATCATCAGCGGTGAGGAGATCCAGAACGCCACGTCCGGGCTTGATCAGCAGCGCGGCGAACACGTCGTCGACCTGGAATTCAAGAGTGATGCCACCAAGGTCTGGGCGGACTTCACCGCAGCCAACGTGGGTATCCAAACCGCCTTCGTTCTCGATTCCCAGGTGGTAAGCGCCCCCCAGATCCGGGAAGCGATTCCGGGTGGCCGCACGCAGATCACCGGGCAGTTCACCGCAGACTCGGCGCGAGAACTGGCCAACGTGCTGAAGTACGGCTCGCTACCGCTGTCGTTCGAGTCCTCGGAGGCCGAGACCGTCTCCGCGACGCTGGGTTTGTCGTCGCTGCGGGCGGGGCTCATCGCCGGTGCGGTAGGGCTCGCGGCGGTGCTGCTGTACTCCCTGTTGTATTACCGGGTGCTGGGATTGCTGGTAGCGCTGTCACTGGTCGCGTCGGGTGCGATGGTTTTCGCGATCCTGGTGCTGCTCGGCCGCTACATCAACTACACCCTGGACTTGGCCGGTATCGCGGGTCTGATCATCGGTATCGGTATGACGGCGGACTCGTTCGTGGTGTTCTTCGAACGCATCAAGGATGAGATCCGGGAAGGTCGATCGTTCCGGTCGGCGGTTCCACGCGGCTGGGCCAGGGCGCGCAAGACCATCGTTTCCGGCAATGCCGTCACGTTCCTGGCCGCCGCGGTCCTGTACTTCTTGGCGGTCGGTCAGGTCAAAGGCTTTGCGTTCACCCTGGGTCTGACCACCATTCTCGACGTCGTCGTCGTGTTCCTGGTGACCTGGCCGCTGGCCTACCTGGCATCGAAGTCGAAGACGATGGCAAAGCCGGCCCTCAACGGCCTGGGAGCAGTCCAGCAGATCGCACGCGAACGCCGAGCGGCCGCGCAAACCGTGGGACGGGGATAGCAGATGGCCGCAAAACATGAGCTGAGCGAGACGACCACCTCCGAAGCTGTCGAGGCGCCGGATCTCGAATCCACGACGACGGACGCACCCCGGCACGGCTTCTTCGTCCGGCTCTACACCGGTACCGGCGCCTTCGAGGTGATGGGCAAGCGCAAGGCCTGGTACTTGGTCAGCGGCATCATCGTGGCCATCGCTATCGGGGCCATCCTGTTGCGGGGCTTCACCTTCGGTATTGACTTCGAGGGTGGCACCAAAGTGTCGTTCCCGCGAGGTGACGGCCAGATCACCACGGAGCAGGTCGAAACCGCCTTCGGCCAAGCGATCGGCGAGCCGCCGGAGTCGGTCGTCATCGTCGGCAGCGGTGAGACCGCGACATTCCAGATCCGCTCCGAGACCCTCAGCAATGAGGAGACCGAAAAGCTTCGCACCGCGCTGTTCGACGAGTTTCAGCCGCTGGGAGCCGACGGTCAGCCCGGCAAGCAGGCCATCAGCGATTCGGCGGTCTCGGAGACCTGGGGTGGACAGATCACCCAGAAGGCACTGATCGCGCTGGTCGTGTTCCTCGTTCTGGCGTCCATCTACATCGCCTTGCGCTACGAGCGGTACATGGCGATCGCGGCGCTGACAACGCTGGTGTTCGATCTCGTGGTCACCGCCGGTGTCTACGCGTTGGTTGGATTCGAGGTCACTCCGGCCACCGTGATCGGGTTGCTGACCATCTTGGGCTTCTCGCTGTACGACACCGTCATCGTGTTCGACAAGGTTGAGGAGAACACCGAAGGGTTCGAGCACGCCACCCGGCGCACCTTCGCCGAACAGGCCAACCTGGCCGTCAACCAGACGTTCATGCGTTCGATCAACACCAGCCTGATCTCGGTGCTGCCGATCGTCGCGCTGATGATCATCGCGGTGTGGTTGCTCGGTGTCGGGACCCTGATGGACCTTGCACTGGTCCAGTTCGTCGGCGTGATCGTCGGGACGTACTCGTCGATCTTCTTCGCCACACCGTTGCTGGTCAGCCTTCGCGAACGTACCGACTTGGTGCGCAAGCACACCGATCGGGTACTGAGTCGCCGCAAAACGGCTGCTGCCCGGGCGGTCGGTGCCCAGTCGCAGACCGGTGATGACCGCGACCGCCCAGACCCGGAACCGGCATCGGTAGCGGCCCCGTCCTCATCGAAGGCGGCGCCGGCGGCACCGCCGCCGGGCAAACCGGCCCCGGGGGCCCGTCCCGTGCGGCCCACCTCCAGCAGGACCGGACGGCCGTCGGGTAAGCGAAACCCGCGGAAGGGGTAGGCATGACGCCTCGCCTGCCTCGCCCTTGGACCCCGCGAGGTTCCGTCGCGGCTCATGCGCACCACCGTGCGCGTCGAACAACTCTGCTGTCCGTGGTGCTGGCTCTGGTGGGCGCAGTCGGCCTAACATCCTGCTCGGACGGCACCGCGGACTCGATCGACTACGCCGTGGACGGCGCCCTGATCAGCTACAACACCAACACCGTGGCCGGGGCCGCGTCGGGCGGTCCGCAGGCCTTCGCCCGCGTGTTGACCGGCTTCAGCTACCACGGCCCAGAAGGTCAGATTGTGGCTGACAACGATTTCGGAACCATCGCGGTGGTGGGCCGGACGCCGCTGGTTCTCGACTACGAGATCAAGTCCGACGCTGTGTATTCCGACGGAAAGCCGATCACCTGCGACGACATGGTGCTGGCCTGGGCGTCGCAGTCGGGTCGGTTCCCGAAGTTCGCCGCGGCCAACCGGGCCGGATACGCCGACATCGCCTCCGTCGACTGCGCACCGGGCGAACGGAAGGCGCGGGTGTCCTTCGCGCCGGATCGGGCGTTCACCGACTATGGCCAATTGTTCGCCGCAACCTCGATGATGCCCTCGCACGTCATCGCCGACGTGCTCGGCCTCGACGAAGGCGGGGTTACGACGGCGTTGCTCGACAACGATGGGCCTGTCATCGAGCGCATCGCGCAGGTCTGGAACAACACGTGGAACCTGACGCCGGATTTGGATGTGAAACGCTTCCCGTCGTCGGGTCCCTACAAGTTGGATTCGGTGACCTCCGACGGTGCAGTCGTGCTGGTGGCCAACGACAAGTGGTGGGGCACCAAACCGGTCACCGCCAAAGTCACCGTGTGGCCCCGCAGCGCCGACATGCAGGACCGGGTCGATGAAGGCGCCTACGACGTCGTCGACATCGCTACTGGATCGTTGGGCACTCTCAATCTCCCCGACGATTACGTGCGGACCGAGGCGCCTTCGGCGGGCGTCGAGCAGCTGATCTTTGCTCCGCAGGGGCCGCTGGCCGCGGTGCCGGCGCGCCGGGCCCTGGCGCTGTGTACCCCGCGTGAGGCCATTGCGCGCAATGCGGAGGTGCCGATTTTCAATTCGCGGCTCAATACCGCAACCGAGGACGCCTACGGAGCTGCCGAGACCGCGCCCGAGGCCGCACAGTTCGTCGCGGGTAACCCCGATGCAGCCCGCGCGGCTCTGGGCGGCCAGCCCCTGACCGTCCGAATCGGTTATCAGACACCGAATGCCCGGCTCGCCGCCACCGTCGGGGCCATCGCAAAGTCGTGCGAGCCGGCCGGCATCACGGTCGAGGACGTCGCCGGGGACCACATCGGGCCACTGGCGTTGCCGGGCAACGACATCGACGTCCTGATCGCGAGCACCGGCGGCGCGGCGGGAAGCGGCTCGTCGGGGTCGTCGGTGATGGACGCGTACAGCCTGCACAGCGGCAACGGCAACAACCTGCCGCGATACGCCAACGAACGCATCGACGGAATCATCTCGACGTTGGCCGTGACAACGGACCCCAAGGAACTGTCCCGGCTGCTTGGGGAGGCGGGCCCGATCTTGTGGGCCGATATGCCGACCCTGCCGCTGTACCGTCAGCAGCGGACTCTGCTGACGTCGGCGAAGATGTTTGCGGTGAGCGGCAATCCGACACGTTGGGGTGCAGGCTGGAACATGGACCGCTGGAAGCTGAGCCGGTGAGCACCGGAGCCGGGCCGCCGGCGACATCAGACACCGGAGCCGGGCCGTCGGCGACATCGGGTGATGTTTCGCATGTCATCGCTTCCCTGCTGCGTGAAGTGCCTGATTTTCCCGAGCCGGGCATTCAATTCAAGGACCTGACACCGGTGCTTGCCGACGCTCGCGGGCTGGCCGAGGTCAGCGATGCCATCGCCGACCGCGCTCGCGGCGTGGATCTCGTGGCCGGTGTCGATGCCCGGGGATTCCTGCTCGGTGGCGCGGTGGCCCTCAAACTGGGCATTGGCGTGGTTGCGGTACGCAAGGGCGGCAAGCTGCCGCCGCCGGTGTTCAGCAAGACCTACACCCTCGAATACGGCACCGCGACACTGGAGGTTCCTGCCGACGGCATCGACCTGGCGGGGCGCTCGATCGTGGTGATCGACGACGTGCTCGCCACCGGGGGAACGTTGGCCGCCACCAACCAATTGCTCACGTCGGCGGGTGCGCGGGTGACGGGGGCGGTGGTGATGCTCGAGCTCGCGGCGCTCGGCGGTCGCGCATTACTCGATCCACTGTCTGTTGTCAGCTTGTACGCCGTCTGAGCGGATATCCTGCAGAGAGCACAGGCACCGGAGGTGAGCATGGCCAGCGAGATCCACACCGACCCTGAGCCGGACCAGGCCGCCGTGCAGTCACCGTCGGGCGAGAGCGCCTCGAACCCGGCGACGCAGCCCCTGGAGACCTCCAAGGTCGACGGACCAAAAACGACGACGAGCGCGTCGCGGCGAGTGCGGGCCCGGCTCGCCCGCCGAATGACCTCCCAGCGCAGCATGATCAACCCGGTCCTCGAGCCGTTGGTTGCCGTACACCGTGAGATCTACCCGAAAGCGGATTTGACGCTGCTTCAGCGTGCCTACGCGGTTGCCGAGCAACGTCACGGTGACCAGCTGCGCCACTCCGGCGACCCCTACATCACCCACCCGCTCGCCGTCGCCAATATCCTGGCCGAGCTCGAGATGGACACGATCACCTTGATCGCCGCACTGTTGCACGACACTGTGGAGGACACCGGCTACACGCTGGAGGCGCTCACCGAGGAATTCGGCACGGAGGTCGGTCACCTCGTGGACGGCGTCACCAAACTGGACAAGGTCGCGCTGGGTACCGCGGCTGAGGGCGAGACGATCCGCAAGATGATCATCGCCATGGCGCGCGATCCGCGGGTGCTGGTGATCAAGGTTGCCGACCGGCTGCACAACATGCGCACGATTCGGTTCCTGCCTCCGGAAAAGCAGGCGCGCAAGGCCCGAGAGACTTTGGAAGTGATTGCGCCGCTTGCCCATCGGCTGGGTATGGCGACCGTCAAATGGGAACTTGAGGATCTCTCGTTCGCGATCCTGCATCCGAAGAAGTACGAGGAGATCGTGCGACTGGTCGCTGACCGCGCGCCGTCGCGCGACACGTATCTGGCAAAGGTTCGTGCCGAGATCGTCAAGACATTGACCAAGTCGAAAATCAACGCAACCGTCGAAGGAAGACCCAAGCACTACTGGTCGATCTACCAGAAGATGATCTTCAAAGGCCGCGACTTCGACGATATCCACGACCTGGTGGCTGTGCGGATACTGTGCGATGAGATCAGAGACTGCTACGCAGCGGTGGGCGTCGTGCACTCGCTGTGGCAGCCGATGGCGGGTCGCTTCAAGGACTACATCGCTCAACCGCGCTACGGGGTGTATCAGTCGTTGCACACCACCGTGGTCGGCCCGGAAGGCAAGCCGCTGGAGGTGCAGATCCGCACGCGGGACATGCACCGCACCGCCGAGTACGGCATCGCCGCGCACTGGCGCTATAAAGAGGTCAAGGGACGCAACGGATTACCCTCGGGGCATGCCGCCGCCGAGATCGATGACATGGCCTGGATGCGCCAGCTGTTGGACTGGCAGCGTGAGGCGGCTGATCCCGGAGAGTTCCTCGAGTCGCTGCGTTACGACCTCGCAGTGCGGGAGATCTTCGTCTTCACGCCCAAAGGTGACGTGATCACCCTGCCGGCCGGTTCCACGCCAGTCGATTTCGCCTACGCGGTGCACACCGAGGTCGGGCACCGCTGCATCGGTGCCCGAGTCAACGGTCGCCTCGTGGCGCTGGAGCGCACCCTCGAAAACGGGGAACTGGTAGAAATCTTTACCTCGAAAGCCGCCAACGCCGGTCCGTCACGGGATTGGCAAACGTTCGTAGGATCGCCTCGGGCGAAGGCCAAGATCCGCCAGTGGTTCGCCAAGGAGCGACGCGAAGAGGCTCTGGAGTCCGGCAAGGACGCGATCGCTCGCGAGGTGCGTCGGTGCGGACTTCCGTTGCAGCGCTTGATGACCGGCGATTCCATGGGAGCACTGGCGCGTGAGCTGCACTATGTCGACGTCTCCGCGCTATACACGGCGGTCGGTGAGGGGCACGTGTCGGCGCGCCACGTCGTGCAGCGACTCGTCGCACAACTCGGCGGTGACGACGAGGCCGCCGACGAACTGGCGGAGCGGTCCACGCCCGCGACCATGCCGATGCGTCAGCGCAGTACCGACGACGTCGGTGTGGCGGTGCCGGGTGCGCCGGGCGTCCTGACGAAGCTCGCCAAGTGTTGCACCCCGGTACCGGGCGACAACATCATGGGGTTCGTGACCCGGGGCGGGGGAGTCAGCGTGCATCGCACGGACTGTACGAACGCCAACTCGCTGAAAGAACAGTCTGAACGGCTCATCGATGTGCTGTGGGCGCCATCGCCGTCATCGGTGTTCCTGGTGGCGATCCAGGTGGAGGCACTGGACCGGCACCGGTTGCTGTCGGATGTCACCCGGGTATTGGCCGATGAGAAGGTCAACATTCTGTCCGCATCGGTGACGACATCAAACGAACGCGTGGCGGTCAGCCGGTTCACCTTCGAGATGGGCGACCCCAAGCACCTTGGGCATGTGCTCAACGTGGTGCGCAATGTCGAAGGCGTCTTCGATGTCTACCGCGTCACCTCGGCGGCCTGAACCATGTGTCGGGCGCTCCACGATGCGGGCCCGCCGGCGCGGTCCCGGTCCGCCTGCACCGGCCTCCCTTCGGGTGGATCAGGCGGGTAGGTCACCGCGGCTCCAGCGTCAATCCAGGGCTATCGACTGCACATTGACGTCGAGCTTAGGCGCGCCATCCGGTCCGCCGTCGACGGTGCCCTCGGCGGCGATCTTGTCCAGCGTCGCCAGGCCGGTTTCGTCGATGGTGCCGAAGACCGTGTAGTTCGGCGGCAGTTGAGAGTCCTGGAACACGAGGAAGAACTGGCTGCCGTTGGTGCCCGGGCCCGCATTGGCCATCGCCAGGGTTCCCCGCGGGTAGATCACGGGCTCCATCAGCTTGGGATCATTCGGCGGGTATTGGTCAGTCGGGTATTCGTTGACGAACTGGTAACCCGGGCCACCGGTGCCCAGACCCGTCGGGTCGCCACACTGCAGGACGGCCAGCGCTTCGCTGGTGGTCAGCCGGTGGCAGGGGGTGTCGTTGAAGAAGCCTTGCTGGGCCAGGCTGGCGAAGCTGTTCACGGTGCACGGCGATTTGCCGTTGTCGAGCTGCAGCCCGATGTTGCCCTGGTTGGTCGCCATGCTGGCGCTGATTTGGGCCGGCTCGGTCGGCACCTTGCCAGAGCGCGGCGGCTCGTTCGGCTTGCTGGCCTCTTCAGGGGATGCGGGGTACTGGCAGTCGCTGCCCAACCCCTCCGGCGCCTGGAACGGCGGCAGCGCACCGGACTGCGCCGTCGCGGGGGCGTCGAGCGGCGATGCCTCGGGCGGGGTCGTCATGGGACTGGTTGCCGACGCCTCCAAGCCGCCTGGATCGCGGTTGGTGATGAAGATTGTCGCCACCACCGCGCCGATCACCACAACTGCGGCTACGGCCGATCCGATGATCGTGTAGAGACGACGTTTGCGTTCGCTGTCGGCCCGTCGCTCGAGTTGCCGCTCGAGCTTGCGCTTGGCTGTCGCACGCCGTTGTTCGTTGGTCGGCACCGCCGGTGTCCTCCTCGCGTTCGATCCGGTCGGCACCGAGTGTGCCAGCTGTTGCTGAATGCCGGTGCCGCGACCCTCCTGAACAGCGGTGCAAACTGAACGTGGGAAGCTTCAAGTGTGTTGATCACCGGATTCCCGGCCGGCATGTTGGCGTGCAACTGCTATGTGCTGGCCCCTCGGGACGGCGCTGATGCCATCATCGTCGACCCGGGCCAGCGCGCGATGGGCCCGCTGCGAAGAATATTGGACGAGCATCGCCTGACCCCGGCCGCGGTGCTGCTCACCCACGGCCACATCGACCACATGTGGTCGGCACAGAAGGTCGCCGACTCCTACGGCTGCCCGGTGTACATCCACCCGGAGGATCGCTGCATGCTCACCGATCCCATCAAGGGCTTCGGCCCCAGGTTCGCGCAACTCGCTTTTGGCGCGATGTTCCGCGAACCCAGGCAGGTCATCGAGCTAGATCGGGACGGCGACAAGGTTGAGCTGGGCGACATCACGGTCGCGGTCGATCACACACCAGGGCACACGCGGGGCTCGGTGGTTTTCCGGGTGGATGGCGATGTCCAGTCAGGGCCCGATTCAGTCGCGTTCACCGGGGACACGCTGTTCCGCCAGTCGGTGGGGCGCACCGATCTGTTCGGGGGCAGCGGGCGTGACCTGTTGGAGTCGATCGTGACGAAACTCCTGGTGCTCGATGACGACACCCTGGTACTTCCGGGGCACGGCGAGCGAACCACCATCGGCGCCGAACGCCGTACCAACCCGTTCCTCGAAGGTCTGACCCCATGACTGACGCTGTCTCGCCTCCCCCGTCGACGTCATCGGCGTCCTTTCAGGCTCCCAAGGGGGTGCCCGACTACCTGCCACCGGAGTCGGCAGGGTTCATCGCCGTGCGCCGAGGCCTGCTGGACGCCGCTCGACGCGCGGGCTACGGCGACATCGAGTTGCCGGTCTTCGAGGACACGGCCCTGTTCGCCCGAGGGGTGGGGGAGTCCACCGACGTGGTCTCCAAGGAGATGTACACCTTTGCCGACCGTGGTGATCGGTCGGTGACTCTGCGTCCGGAGGGCACCGCGGGAGTCATGCGGGCAGTGATCGAGCACGGTCTGGATCGCGGCCAGCTCCCGGTCAAGCTCTGCTATGCGGGACCGTTCTTCCGCTACGAACGGCCCCAGGCCGGCCGCTACCGGCAGTTGCAGCAGGTCGGGGTGGAGGCCATCGGCGTCGACGACCCCGCGCTGGATGCCGAGGTCATTGCTGTCGCCGACGCCGGGTTCCGGGGCCTCGGGCTGGACGGTTTCCGCCTGGAGATCACCTCCCTCGGTGACGAAACCTGCCGACCGCAATACCGGGGACTGCTGCAGGACTTCTTGTTCGGGCTGGACCTAGACGAAGAAACTCGGCGCCGCGCCCTGTTGAACCCGCTGCGGGTCCTCGACGACAAGCGCCCGGCGATGCGGGCGCTGACCGCCGACGCTCCGGTGATGATCGACCATCTTTCTGATGCCGCCAAAGAGCATTTCGAGACGGTGTTGGCCCATCTGGATGCGTTGGCCGTGCCGTATCGGATCAACCCGAGGATGGTTCGTGGACTCGACTACTACACCAAGACGACCTTCGAGTTTGTCCACGACGGTCTGGGCGCGCAGTCCGGCATCGGTGGCGGCGGTCGCTATGACGGGTTGATGCACCAGTTGGGCGGGCGGGACCTGTCGGGTATCGGTTTCGGGCTCGGCGTCGACCGGACCCTGTTGGCCCTGCGCGCGGAAGGGAAATCGGCCGGATCGGGCGGCCGGGTCGACGTCTATTGCGTGCCGCTGGGGGAGCGGGCCAAGCTTGAACTGGCCGTGCTGGCCGCCAAGCTCCGGGGTGCCGGCGTGCGTGTCGACATCGCCTACGGTGGACGCGGGCTCAAAGGCGCGATGCGTGCTGCCGATCGGTCAGGAGCGTCCTTCGCGCTGGTGGCCGGTGACCGCGACATCGAGGCGGGTACCGTCGGCGTCAAGGACCTGTCGACCGGTGAGCAGCTGGATGTCGCGTCGAACACAGTTGTGGCCGAGCTGCTTTCACGCCTCACCTAGTCTCCGCGAGCGCGCGTGTCAGCACGGCGACGCGCCGTCCGGCGCCGTGCAAAACGTTGCGCTCGCGGTCGCGATCGGATCTGACTCAGGTGGGTGCCCAGCGCTGATCCAGCGCCTCGCGGACCTGTCGGGCGAGTTGATCGAAGCGCCGGCGTTCGACCGCGTCGAAGTCGTGATCAGCGGCGGCGGCTTCCAGTTGTCGGAGCCGGTCGGCAATTGCTCTGCGGTGTGCGGGCTGGGACACCACCCATGCGAGTTCACGCAGCATCGACAGCATCCGGGCCAGCACCGCAGGATCGCTTGCGCCGTAATGCTGTGCCTGCCGGTACACCAGGTCGAGCAGATCGGGCAGGTCCGGGCGGGCCAGGACCACCCGCACGACCTGATTTTCGTCGCGCAGGATCCGACGTCCCAGGCGGTAGCCCGCGAGTTCGCAAAGAATCGCCCCGCATGAGTTCAGCCCGTGCACGGCTGTGGTCGGATCGTTGATTCCCGGGCTCAGCGCCCGGATCACCACATCCGTGAGCTGACGAAGCCCGTAGCCGATGTCCTGGGTTGCGGTGCGCTCGATGCCGATTGTCAGCGCACACGCCACCTGATGGCGCAGGGTTGTCAGCTGCTCTTCGTCGAGGCCGGCGTCCGGCGGCTTCGTCCCCCAGCACAACGCCACCGGCGTGCCCTCCATCACCACGGATCCGACCGCACGGTCGACCCATATCACCGCGTCGGCGTCGACCGCGGCGGCCAGCAGGGCTTGCTCGTCAGCCTCGACCAGGTAGCCCGAAGAAGGAGCGGGCACTATCCCGGCGTTCCTCGGCGGGGACGGGGCGACGTCGTCGGTGTTCTCGCCAACCGGTTCGAGCAACCGGTACGCGGTGTCCTTGACGTCGGAAGAGACGTGCCCGAGCGTCGTCTCGATGCGGATTTGGCGGACCAAATGCCCGAGGAACAGAACAAGAGCCAGGACGCTGGCCATGGCCAGCACGTAGGCCACCGTGACCGCTATCTGCGGAACGAATTCCGGGCCTTCGTCGCCGTCGTTGCGGACCGTGCGCAGAACGGTGATCGAGTAGGCGAAGGTCGCGAGGAACAGCGCAAGCGTGCGCTGGACGAACCGATCCGCTGCGAACGTCCGCAACAGTCTCGGCGTGTACTGGCTGCTGGCCAGCTGCAGCGTGATCAGGGTCAACGAGAACGTCAGTGACGTCACCGTGATCAGCGCGGTCGCGATGGCTCCCAGGAGTTCCCTCGCCGCGTTGGGGCCTCCACCGAACAGGTAGCTCGCCAACACCTGCGGCATCTGCGGATCCAGGACGGCATCGAGCGCTGGCAGGACGACACCGGCGACGGCAGCGAGCACCACGCCCAGTGCCGGGACCGGCCACAGCCGAGTGCGTACCGCGTCGACGATCACGGCGCGCCGCTGCCTGGCGGCGTCGCTGATCCTGGAGGCGTCCCGATGACGCTCGATGTTGCGTCCTATCGACATGGAGAACCAGCCAGACAGTGTCGAGCCCGGTCGCTGGAGTCCTCACCACGCCCGACGTTGTCCGCACCGGCATGGTTGATCATGGGTGATGACCGTACCGATGTTGCGGCCGGTCGGCGGTGGGAGGCGGGGATTTCGGGGCCAGATCCCCTGCCGACGAACGCGCGTAATTGCACACAAAGTTGCGGTGTGTCTCGTACGGACACGCGCGCTCGCGGGACGGGGGGGCGGCGGCTGGCTGGCGGGCGGGGCTAGATGGCCAGGGCGGCGCGCACGTCGTGTTCGGATGACGAACCACCGGTGCCGCTGGAGGTCACCCGGCCGGCCTCGAGAACGTAGTACTGCTGAGAGGCCTCCAGGGCGAAGCCGATGTGCTGCTCGACCAGCAGGACGCCGAGGTCGCCGCGCGCGGTCAGTGCCGTGATGGCCTCTTCGATCTCGGCGACGACCGACGGCTGGATGCCCTCGGTCGGTTCGTCCAGGATGAGGCATTTCGGCGTCGTGATGAGCGCCCGGGCGATCGCCAGCTGTTGACGCTGACCACCGGAGAGCAGCCCGGCCCTTCGGTGCAACAGCTCCTTGAGCGCCGGAAACAGATCAAGTTGCTCGTCGATGAGCTGCTTTCCGTTCTTTCGTCCGTCAGCGACGACCTGTAGGTTTTCCGCGGTCGTCAGCTGCCCGAACGCCTGCTGGCCCTGCGGGACATAACCCAGGCCGCGGGCAACCCGTGCCGATGGGCGCAGTTTGGTGATGTCTGCACCGTCGAAAAGCACCGCGCCCGAACTGCACTTGAGCAGGCCCACCGCGGCCCGTAGCAGGGTCGTCTTGCCCGCCCCGTTGTGTCCCATCACCGCTGCCACCCCGTCGCTGGGCACCTCGACACTCACCCCGTGGATGACCTCGGAGCCGCCATAACCGCTGTGTACGTCGACAAGTTGTAGCACTCAGCAAGCCCCCGTCTGATTGGCGTTTTCCGCAGGGGGAGTTCCGTCGGCGCCCTCGGCGGCCGTCCCCAGGTACACCTCTTGAACCTTCGGGTTGGCCTGAACCTCGGCGACGGACCCCTCTGCGACAACGTGCCCGCGGGCCAGCACCGTCACCGATGTGGCGAACGCGCGCATGAAGTCCATGTCATGCTCGACGACGACGACAGTGCGCTCAGCACCGATGCGGCGCAACAGATTACCCGTCTGTTCGCGCTCTTCATGACTCATGCCGGCAACGGGCTCATCGAGCAACAGCACGTCGGAGTTCTGGACCAGCAGCATGCCGATCTCCAGCCACTGCTTCTGCCCATGAGCGAGCACCCCGGCGGGTTCTTCGGCCAGATCTGCCAGCCCGATCGTCGCCAGGGCCTGCTCGATCACCGGCAGCACGCCATTGCGCCGGCGGAGCAGTGTCCACGGCGACCTGCCGGCTCCGGCGGCGATGTCCAAGTTCTGCAATACCGTCAACTGCTCGAACACGCTCGCGGTCTGGAACGTACGCCCGACTCCGCGACGGGCGATCTGGTGAACCTTCTTGCCCAGCAGGTCAACTCCGGATTTGCTGACCGAGCCGGTGGCCGGCACCAAGCCGGTTATGGCATCGATCACGGTGGTCTTACCCGCTCCGTTAGGCCCGATCAGGAACCTCAGATCACCCTGGAACAGGGTGAGGTCGACATTGGTTACTGCCTTGAAACCGTCGAAATCGACTGACAATCCCCGTACTTCGAGGTATTCGGTACCCATACCGACGTTGCCGCCGGCTTTCGGTGCACGGTCTACTGCGCTGGCTTCGGCCTTCGTCAAGGGGTGACCCCCAGTTTCTGCGAGTCGGGATCGGAGTCAGCTTCGGGCACCCGTCCGGACTTCCCCGCGGCGGCGCGCCTGCGTTTGAGCAGGATTCCCAGCCCGGCCAAACCGGCGGGGAAGAACCCGACGACCACGATGAACAACAGGCCCTGGGCGTAAATCCACTCCGAGGGAAAGCGTTCGGAGAACAGCGTCTGTGCCCAGGCCACGCCGATGGCGCCCAACACCGGCCCGAGCAGCGTGGTGCGGCCACCGATGGCGACCCCGATGAGGAACGCTATGGATGGCAGAATTCCGACCTGTGACGGTGCGATGAAGCCGACGATCGGAGCGAACAGCGCACCGGCGATGCTCGCGAACAAGGCGGCGACGGCGTAGGCGACCACCTTGATGTTGGCCGGGTCGTAGCCCAGGAACCGCACCCGTTCCTCGCCGTCGCGAACCGCCACCAGCAGCTCCCCGTACCGGCTCTGCATCAGCTGGCGCACCACCGCCACCACGATCAGAAGGACTGCGGCGGCGATGAAGTACAGCATCCGCCGGTTCGCCGGATCGTTGAGTGTGAAACCGAAGAACGTCCGGAACCGGTTGAGCCCGTTGCTGCCACCGAGGCTGGTCTGGCCGACAAGCAAGATCGCCAGTGCCGCGGCGAGTGCCTGAGACAGGATGGCGAAATAGGCTCCCTTAACCCGGCGCTTGAACACACCGAGTCCCAGTGCCACGGCGATCGTGGTCGGTACCAACACGATGGCCGCCATGGTGAACGCAGGAGACGCGAAAGGTTCCCAGTAACCGGGTAGCTCGCGCACACCGGCGATCTGCATGAAGTCGGGCACGTCGTTGCCGAAGATCTGGGCGTCGGCGATCTTGAGGTGCATCCCCATCAGGTAACCGCCGAGGCCGAAGAAGACGCCCTGGCCCAGAACCAGCATGCCGCCACGTCCCCATGCCAGGCCGATCCCGGCCGCGACGATGGCGAAGCACAGAAACTTCCCGAGCAGGCTGAGTCGGAAGTCGGACAGCGCCACGGGCGCCACACCGAAAAGCAGCACCGCCGCGACACCGAAGCCGGCCCAAGTCTGCCAGCGCCCGACCAGGTCTCTCATGCGAGACTCCTAGTCCGCACGGTGAATAGACCCTGTGGGCGGACCTGCAGGAAGATCACGATGATCACGAAGACGATCACCTTCGCCAGCGATGCGGTGGTGTTGTATTCGATGAACGAGTTCAGAAAGCCCAGCGCGAACGCCGCGATTACGGTGCCTTTGATCTGGCCCAGGCCACCCACGACAACGACCAGGAAGGCGTCGATCAGGTAGCTCTGCCCGATGGTCGGACTGGTCGAGCCGATGAGCGTCAGCGCCACGCCCGCCACAGCGGCCAGACCGGAACCGATGAAGAATGTCGTGATGTCGGTCCTGCGCGACGAGATGCCACTGGTCTCAGCGAGATCCCGATTCTGCACCACCGCCCTGATCCGGCGCCCCATCGGGCTGGCCTTGAGGGCCGCGGCCAGGACGGCGACGCACACGACAGCGAGCACCAGGATGAAGATGCGGGTTTTGGGAACGACCGCGCCAAACATGTCGATTCCGCCCGACAGCCATTCGGGGGCAACGACGTTGACCGCGGGTGCGCCGAATATGTCCCGCGCCACCTGCTGCAGGACCAGGCCGACGCCGAAGGTCACCAGCAACGTGTCCAGCGGCCGGGTGTACATCCGCCGGATGAGCGTGACTTCCAGCAGCACGCCCATCGCGCCGCCGACGAGGAAGCCAAGGATCAGCGAAATGAACAGCGAGACGCCGGTACTCGAAACGATCTGCTGCACGACGTAGGCGGTGTAGCAGCCGACCATGATGAACTCGCCGTGCGCCATGTTGATGACGCCCATCTGTCCAAAGGTCAGCGACAGCCCCAGTGCGGCTAGCAACAGGATCGAGCCGAGGCTCAATCCTGTTGCCAGCTGACCGATCAGAACATCCATCCGTACCGACTTCCCGTCGCTTCGCTTGCCCGGGGGGCTTACGGTCGCTCAGCCCGCCTCCGCGGTCAGCCGGAGAGCCCGGCGGCCCACGGGTAGGACTTCAGGAAAGGATCCGGCTCGATGGGGCCGGGGGATTCCCAGATCGTGTAGATCAGTCCGTCGGGGCGGATTTCACCGATGCGCGCGGTCTTAGTGATGTGGTGGTTCTCGCCGTCGATGGTGACCAGACCCTCCGGGGCGTCGAACGTCACTCCGCCGGCGTTGTCCTGGATCGATTTGACGTCGAACGATTGTCCCTTTTCGACGGTATTCTTCCACAGGTAGACCGAGACATAGGCGGCCTCCATCGGGTCCGAGGTCGGCTTGTCGGCACCGAATTTCTCCTTGTAGGCCTTGACGAATGCGTTGTTCACCGGGGTGTCGATGGTCTGGTAGTAGTTCCACGCCGTCAACTGGCCGTCAATGTTCTGCACACCGATGCCCCCGACCTCCTCCTCGGCGATCGACACCGACAGGACGGGCATCTCCTCCGGAGTGAGCCCGACGTTCTTGTACTCCCGGAAGAACGCCACGTTCGAGTCACCGTTGAGGGTGTTGAACACCGCGTCGGCGTCGGCGCTGCGGACCTTGTTGACGATCGTCGAGAAATCGGTCGATCCGAGGGGCGTGTAGTCCTCGCCCTTGATTTCGATCCCGTTGGCCTCCGCGTATGCCTTGATGATGCGGTTGGCGGTCTGTGGGAAGACGTAATCGCTGCCGACCAGATACAGCGACTTGGTGCCCTGCTCCTTCAAGTAGTCCAGTGCCGGGACGATCTGCTGGTTGGTCGTCGCGCCGGTGTAATAGATGTTGGGAGAGGACTCCAGGCCTTCGTACTGCACCGGGTAGTAGAGCAGCGAGTTATTGCCCTCGAACACCGGGAGCATCGCCTTGCGGCTCGAGGACGTCCATCCGCCGAAGACAGCGGCCACGCAGTCGCTGCTGATCAGCTTCTCGGCCTTCTCGGCGAAAACCGTCGGCTCCGAAGCCCCATCTTCGGCGATGAGCTCGATCTGCTTACCCATCACCCCGCCGGCGTTGTTGATTTGCTCGACGGCCAGGTCGATGGCGTTGCGGACGGTCACCTCCGAGATCGCCATGGTGCCCGACAGTGAGTTCAGCGCTCCGACCTTGATGGTCGGGCCAGAGGTGTCGACGCAGGACGTCGCATTTGCTGCGTCCGTTTCACTGGCCTTGCTTCCACAGCCCGCCAACAGGAGGCTGGTTACCGCTACGACACTTCCCGCGGCTACCGCGGATCGTCTGAAGGAAGAGCGTCTGGGATGTTGCATGACCGGCCTTTCTGGGTATCAACGGCGCTCATTCCCTGATGAGGCGTTGAGTCTGAGTAACTTCAGGACGCATCGGAACGCAGAAGCGCGACACTGCGGTGGGTGTCGAATCGGGACGTTAGAACGCCCATGTTTCTACGAAGTGTCTCAATGTCACGAATAAATTAACCGCCCACGACCCGGGAGAAGGGTTTGCCGATATGGACGCCAGCCGTCCAGAACCCACCCGCGTGTAACGATCCGACAGCGCCCGGCGATGTGACCGATATGCGAACAGCTACAGCCAAGATAGGGGCGGCCCTGATGGCGGCGGCCGCAACGGTTGCGGTCACCCAGGCCCCGGCGAGCGCCCAGCCGGCCGAGCACCAGGTCAGGTACACCCTGACGTCGGGCGGCGCCTATGAGTTCGACCTGTTCTATCTCACGGCGCAACCGCCGAGCATGGAGGCTTTCAATGCCGACGCCTACGCCTTCGCCACGCGGGAGAAGGTGAACCTGGCGCCGGGCGCGCCCTGGGTGTTCGAAACCACGCTCGAGGACCCCCAGTGGGCGATTCTGACCGTGAGCAGCACTACTCGCGGTGGGCAGGCAGCGCCCAATGCCCATTGCGAGATCGCGGTCGACGGCGAGGTGGTCGTGCAACACGACGATCCCTACAACGTCCGGTGCCAGCTGTCACAGTGGTGATCCACCGCAGGATCAGCGCGGTCCGTCGGTCGCCATCGCCGAGCGCAGTACGTCCAGCGGTAGTCCTCCCAGATCCAGTGCCCGGCGATGGAACTCCATGGCGGCGACGCCCCGCGACTGCGTCTGGTCGCGCAACTGCTGCCAGATTCGCTGTCCGATCGCATACGACGGTGCCTGGCCGGGCCAACCGAGATAGCGGTCCAGTTCGAAACGAAGGTTCTCTTCTGCCATCGCGCTGTGGGACTGCAGGAAACGCCACGCTCGGCCGGCGTCCCAGATTCCGCCGTCAGGCGCGGCCAACCCGCAGTGAACTCCGATGTCGATGACTACGCGCGCGGCCCGGAAACGTTGGGCATCAAGCATTCCCATCTTGTTGCCAGCGTCGTCGAGCCACCCCAGCTCGGCCATCAAACGCTCGGCATACAGTGCCCATCCCTCGCCGTGCCCGGACACCCAGCAGCCAAGCCTGCGCCAGCGGTTGAGTTGATCGGCCAGCATCACGGCCCGCCCGATCTGCAAGTGATGTCCGGGAACCCCTTCGTGGAAGACCGTTGTCGTTTCCTGCCAGGTGTGGAA
The DNA here is from genome assembly GCA_022601135.1 of Actinomycetes bacterium. Taxonomy (GTDB): domain Bacteria; phylum Actinomycetota; class Actinomycetes; order Mycobacteriales; family Mycobacteriaceae; genus Mycobacterium. Next base: position 52,437 of record JAHZJB010000139.1, read on the forward strand.
CGTGTCGACGCCGCGGGGGACCGACCACCACATCCGCCCCGGGCGGGACAGGTCCTCTGACGGTCCGGTGTAGTAGATACCGCCGGTGTGGGTCGGGGCGATCCGGCACTCCAGGGTCCGCAGTGGTTCGGCGATGTCGAAATGGTGGCCGGCCAGCGAATCCACCGCGTGGTCAGACAGATTCTGCATCCACTGCTGAAGTGCGTCGGTGCCGTGCAGGATGTACCGTGGCTCGCTGTCCAGCCGTCCCAGCGCCTCCGCGGCTGAAGCGCCGGGATAGAGCCGATCGGCTATCGAGTCTTGTTCGGCCACGATGTCGGCCAGTTGGCCGAGGCCCCACTGGTAGGCCTCGTCCAGGTCGATCACCGCGCCCAGGAAGGCTCGCGACAAGATCTCGTAGGCCTCGCGACCGCACGCGTCCTCGGCGCGCGCCCGGGGGCCAAGATCCTCCCGCAGTACCGTGGCCAGCCAGGCGTAGGCATTCGCTGCTTCCTCGGCGTGCCTATTCAACTGGACGGCCAGCGCCGGGTATCCGGGAGCGGCGTCGGCGGCCATCGCGATGAACAGACGCTGAATCTGGCCGGATTGTTCGATCGCCCGTCGCAGCTGGCGGGCAGCGGGTGGGCGTCCCGCCGAAACCGCCGCGCGCAACCCGTCGGCGAATCCCGCGATCCGCTGCGGGATTTGCGCGAGCCGGCGATCGATCACCGCCCAGTCGTCTGCGGTGTCGGTGGCCATCAAGTCGAAGACATTGCGCATGGTCTGCAACGGTGAGGCGATCACGTTCAGTTCGCCGAGATCCAATCGTGCGGCGTGCATGTCGAGCAGGACCCCCAGTCGCTCGCGCAGCGCCGCGACAGTGACGACATCGACGTCATCGACTGGATCGGTACCGTCGAGTTCCCGCAGGGTCGCCCGGGCCGCCTCGGCGCGTGCGACCACCCCGTCGGGCGAGTAGTCGGTGATCTGGTCATCGAAGCCGGTGATTCCCGATTTCGTTGCCGCGCAGGGATCGAGGGCTGCAGAAGTCTCCAGGAAGCGATTGGCCACGGCGTCGACCGCCGTGGCGGCCCTAGCCAAGATTGTTGGTCGCGAAGGTGTCGCACTTGGCGGGGTCGCCGGTCTGGTACCCGACGGTGAACCACTTCTGCCGCTGCTCGGACGAGCCGTGGGTCCAGGACTCCGGGCTTACCCGGCCCGTGGCTGCCTCCTGGATGCGGTCGTCGCCGACGGCTGAAGCCGCCGAGAGGGCGTCGGCGATGTCCCTGTCGCTCAGCGGCTCAAGAAACGGCACACCGGTGCTCCCCTGTTTGGTTATGGCCGCATAGTGTGCCCATACGCCGGCATAGCAGTCCGCCTGCAACTCGGTGCGAACTCCGCCTCCGGTGGCACCCTGGGGATCCTGCCGGGCCCGGCCCAGCACGCCCTTCAGGTTCTGCACGTGGTGGCCGAACTCGTGGGCGACAACGTACTCCTGTGCGAGCGGCCCGCCGCTGGAACCGAACTGGGTGACGAGCACGTCGAAGAAGTCGGTGTCGAAATAGGCCGTCTGGTCGACCGGGCAGTAGAAGGGTCCGACATCGCTGGTCGCCGGCCCGCAACCGGTGTCGACCTGCCCACTGAACAACCGGATCTGAGGCCGGGTGTATTCGTTGGGCATCAGCTGTTCCCAAACCCCGTCGAGGGAGTTGCCCGTCGCCACGACGCGGCACTGCACAATGTTGTTGGCGTCCTCGCCGGTCTGGCATTGGCTCAGATCGAAGGCCGGGGCCTCGACATTCTGGGTGTTCATCTGGGCCTGTTGGGGCACGACCGTGCTGGGATCGACACCCAGAAATAGCGCGACCACGACGATCAGCAGCCCGCCCAGGCCGCCGCCGACGGCGATACGGCGGCCGGGACCTCGGCCTCCGCCGCTGGTCGACGAGGTGCTTGTGTCGATTCTCATGCCCTCGTTGAAGGTCATCGCGCCACCTCATCAACTCTTGCCGGGAAACCTGGTGCCCGGACCGTTCCAGCTTCGCACAATATGTTTTACCTCGTGGCAGTCGTTGCCGGACGCGGCACCGGGCGTCCTGCCGGGCTTCGCCCCTTACACTGAGCAATCGTTTGGGAACGTTGACCCCGAGGAGTGCTTCGTGCTGCGCACCCGCACCGCCGGTTCGTTGCGCGCCGCTGATGCCGGTCAGACTGTGACTCTGGCCGGCTGGGTGGCGCGCCGCCGCGACCACGGCGGCGTCATTTTCATCGACCTGCGCGACACGTCTGGCGTGGCGCAGGTGGTGTTCCGGGAGGGCTTGGACGAGGGACAAGTGCTGTCCCAGGCGCACCGGTTGCGATCGGAGTTCTGCGTCGCAGTCACCGGAGTCGTCGAGATCCGCCCTGAAGGCAATGCCAACGCCGAGATCGCGACCGGCGATGTCGAGGTGAACGCGACCTCCCTGACGGTTCTCGGGGAGAGCGCCCCACTGCCGTTCCAGCTCGATGAGACCGCCGGGGAGGAAGCGCGGCTGAAGTTCCGCTATTTGGATCTGCGCCGAGACGGCCCCGGCAAGGCGATTCGGTTGCGGTCCAAAGTGAATGCCGCTGCCCGTGCGGTGCTTGACGCGCATGACTTCGTCGAGATCGAGACACCGACGCTGACTCGTTCGACGCCGGAAGGGGCCCGCGATTTCCTGGTGCCCGCGCGGCTGCAGCCGGGCTCCTTCTATGCGCTGCCGCAGAGTCCGCAGCTGTTCAAACAGTTGCTGATGGTGGCCGGGATGGAGCGTTATTACTAGATCGCCCGGTGTTATCGAGACGAGGATTTTCGCGCTGACCGGCAGCCGGAGTTCACCCAGTTGGACCTGGAAATGAGCTTCGTCGACGCCGACGACGTCATCGCGGTGTCGGAGCAGATCCTCAAGGCCTTGTGGGGGCTGATCGGGCATGAGTTGGTGCTGCCCCTGCCGCGAATCAGCTATGCCGAGGCGATGCGCCGGTTCGGCTCCGACAAGCCCGACCTGCGCTTCGGACTGGAACTCATCGAGTGTGCCGATTACTTCGCCGAAACCCCGTTCCGGGTGTTCCAGGCAGCCTATGTCGGCGCTGTAGTAATGCCCGGCGGAGCGTCGCAACCGCGCCGTACGCTGGATGGCTGGCAGGACTTCGCCAAGCAGCGCGGCCACAAGGGGCTGGCCTATGTGCTGGTCGGCGACGACGGTGAACTGGGCGGTCCGGTCGCAAAGAATCTCTCCGACGCCGAGCGAGATGGTCTCGTAGACCACGTCGGCGCCCAGCCAGGCGATTGCGTGTTCTTCGCTGCCGGATCCGCGAAGTCGGCTCGTGCGCTACTGGGGGCCACCCGCATCGAAATCGCCAAGCGTCTCGATCTGATCGACCCCGCCGACTGGGCCTTCACGTGGGTGGTGGACTGGCCGCTGTTCGAGGCTGCCGACGAGGCGACCGCTGCCGGGGAGGTGGCGGTGGGTTCCGGGGCATGGACCGCGGCCCACCACGCGTTCACCGCACCGAAGGCTGAGTCGGTGGCCACGTTCGACACCGATCCGGGGGTCGCGCTGGCTGACGCCTACGACATCGTCTGCAACGGCAATGAGATCGGTGGCGGTTCTTTGCGCATCCACCGCCGCGACATTCAGGAGCGGGTGTTCGCGATGATGGGGATCGACCCGGAAGAGGCCCAGGACAAGTTCGGCTTCCTGCTGGAGGCCTTCACTTTTGGCGCACCTCCCCACGGCGGCATCGCCTTCGGCTGGGATCGCATCTCGGCACTTCTGGCCGGCGTGGATTCCATCCGCGAGGTGATCGCGTTCCCGAAGACCGGCGGCGGGGTGGACCCGCTGACCGACGCGCCGGCACCGATCACACCGCAGCAACGTAAGGAATCGGGAATAGACGCCAAACCGGAGAAGCCGGCCAGGGCATGAAAGATTCAGGGCGCTAGAAGATTTGGACGTGGGAGCCGCTACGACATTTCCGGCCGGAGCCTGAGGCGCCGAACCGGGATCGTCGGCTGCCCAGCACCGCCAAACCACCACCGGGAATCCCGGTTCGGCAGGTCGCGAGGTGTCCTTCCAAGGACACGCTTGCATCACAGAATCGATGCGATCCGCATCGTCGACTCGGGTGTGATGGGATTTGAGCCTATGGGCATCAAGGTGGCGCTGGAGCACCGCACTAGCTACACGTTCGACCGGCTCGTCGAGATCTATCCGCACGTCGTGCGGTTGCGCCCGGCGCCGCACTCGCGCACGCCGATCGAGGCCTACTCACTGCGGGTCGACCCCACTGATCACTTCGTCAACTGGCAGCAGGATGCATTCGGCAACTTCATGGCCCGAATCGTCTTCCCGACGCGGACCCGCAGCCTGACGATCACCGTGGGGCTGATCGCCGATCTGAAGGTGATCAACCCGTTCGACTTCTTCATCGAGGATTACGCCGAGACTTGGCCCGGCGCTTCTCGGGCGGGCGGCCCCTCACCCGGCTTCGAGTACCCGACGGCGCTGGCCGAGGATCTCAAACCCTATCTGAGGCCTGTCGATGAGAACGGCGAAGGCTCGGGTCCCGGCGAGCTCGCCCAGGCTTGGGTGAGCAATTTCTCGGTCGCCGAGGGCACCCGAACGATCGACTTTCTGGTCGCGCTCAACCACGCGGTCAACGCTGACGTCGGTTACAGCGTTCGGATGGAACCCGGTGTGCAGACGCCCGATCTCACCCTGAACACCGGCATCGGATCCTGTCGCGACTCGGCGTGGCTGCTGGTGTCGATTCTGCGGCAGATGGGTCTGGCGGCCCGATTCGTCTCGGGTTACCTGGTTCAGCTGACTTCCGATGTCGAGGCTCTCGACGGGCCGTCGGGCCCGACTACCGACTTCACCGATCTGCACGCCTGGACCGAGGTGTACATCCCGGGTGCTGGGTGGATCGGCTTGGACCCCACCTCGGGGCTGTTCGCGGGCGAAGGCCACATCCCGCTGTCGGCCACCCCGCATCCGGAGTCTGCTGCGCCCATCACGGGTTCGACGGAGCCGTGTGAGACCGCCCTGGAATTCACCAATGTCGTCACGCGGGTACATGAGGATCCGCGGGTCACGCTGCCGTACACCGAGGAGACCTGGGCGCAGATCAACGCGCTCGGCGGCCGCGTCGACCAACGGTTGGCCGCGGCTGATGTGCGGCTCACGGTGGGCGGCGAGCCGACCTTCGTTTCGATCGACAACCAGGTGGATCCGGAGTGGACGACTGACGCCGATGGCGAGCACAAGCGCCAACGGGCCTCTGCGCTGGCGGCCCGACTGAAGAACATCTGGGCCCCGCAGGGGCTGATCCAGCATGGGCAGGGCAAATGGTACCCCGGAGAGCCACTGCCACGGTGGCAGATCGGGCTGTTTTGGCGCGCCGACGGCGAACCACTGTGGACCGACGCCGCGCTCCTGGCGGACCCGTGGCCGGAACAGCCCGACCCGACTGCCCTGGCCCCCGACGCCGGACGTCAACTCCTGGATGGCATCGCCGAAGGGCTGGGCCTTCCCGCCGGCCAGGTGCGTCCCGCATTCGAGGATCCATTGAGCCGGCTGGCCGCCGCGGTGCGGCAACCCGAGGGTGATCCGGTTGCCCGCGAGGACGACTTGGGATCGGACAGCCGCGAAGCCCGCGCCGCGCTGTTGGCGCGTCTCGAAGCTTCCACCACCGAGCCCGCCGCCTACGTGCTGCCACTGCACCGTCGCGACGACGGGTCGGGCTGGGCCAGCGCCGACTGGAAGTTGCGCCGCGGACGCATCGTGCTGTTGGAAGGCGACTCGCCCGCGGGGCTGCGACTGCCGCTGGACTCGATCAGCTGGGAACCGCCGCCGACGGCTTTCGACAGCGATCTGGTCCAGGCCCGGCCCCCACTCCCGGCCGGCACCGATGGACGTTCCGAGTTCGATACGGCCGACCGGGCTGTAGTCGAGGATGCCGAGCCCATGCCGAGGACCGCGTTGGTGGCCGAGGTGCGGCAAGGCTTGCTCTACGTCTATCTTCCGCCTACCGAGGAATTGGAGGACTTCGTCGACCTGATCCGGCGGATCGAGCGCTCGGCAGCCACGATCGGCTGTGCTGTGGTGCTCGAGGGTTACGGTCCGCCGGCGGACGCACGCCTGCACACGATGTCCATCACACCCGACCCGGGCGTCATCGAGGTCAACGTGGCACCGGCCGCAAGCTTCGCCGAGCAACGTGACCAACTCGAGGCGCTGTACGCGCAGGCCCGCCTTGCTCGCCTTTCCACCGAGGCATTTGACGTTGACGGCACCCACGGCGGAACCGGCGGCGGTAACCACATCACCCTTGGCGGAATCACGCCGGCCGATTCTCCGCTGCTTCGTCGCCCTGATCTGCTCGTCTCGTTGTTGTCCTACTGGCAGCGACACCCGTCGCTGTCCTACCTGTTCGCGTGCCGGTTCATCGGTACGACATCGCAAGCACCCCGGGTTGATGAGGGTCGCCCGGAATCCCTCTACGAACTCGAGATTGCGTTTGCCGAGATAGCACGGCTCTCGGAGGTGGAGGGCGCGCCGAAACCGTGGATCACCGACCGGGCGCTGCGACACCTTCTCACTGACATCACCGGAAACACCCATCGTGCCGAGTTCTGCATCGACAAGCTCTACAGCCCGGACAGCGCGCGGGGCCGGCTCGGACTGCTGGAATTGCGCGGGTTCGAGATGCCGCCGCACCACCAGATGGCCATGGTGCAGTCACTACTCGTGCGTGCACTGGTGGCCTGGTTCTGGGATGAGCCGCTGCGTGCGCCGCTGATCCGCCACGGGGCCAACCTCCATGGCCGGTACCTGTTGCCGCACTTCCTGATTCACGACATCGCCGACGTTGCCGCCGACCTGCGGGCGCATGGGATCGAGTTCGACACCAGCTGGCTGGACCCCTTCACCGAATTCCGGTTCCCGCGGATCGGGACGGCGGTCTTCGGTGGCGTGGAAATCGAGTTGCGTGGTGCGATCGAGCCGTGGAACGTGCTCGGTGAGGAGTCAACCGCCGGGGGTACCGCGAGGTACGTCGACTCATCGGTGGAGCGAATCCAGGTGCGGCTCATCGGCGCCGACCGGCACCGCTTCATCGTCACCGCCAACGGTCATCCGATTCCGATGCTGGCGACCGACAATCCGGACGTGCAGGTCGGCGGTGTGCGCTACCGCGCCTGGCAGCCGCCCAGCGCATTGCATCCGACGATCACCGTCGATGGCCCGCTGCGATTCGAACTCGTCGACACCGCTTCAGGGGTATCCCGAGGCGGCTGCACCTACCATGTCTCGCACCCGGGCGGGCGCGCCTACGACGCCCCGCCTGTCAACGCGGTGGAGGCCGAGTCGCGGCGGAGTCGCCGCTTCGAGGCCACTGGCTTCACGCCCGGTGCGGCCGACCTCGCCGGCTTGCGGGAGAAGCAGGCACGTCAGTCGACTGATGTGGGCGCGCCGGGGATCCTGGATCTGCGGCGAGTACGTACGGTGCTGCGGTAATGGCGTTTCCCACAACAGGCCCACCGAATCCACCCGGAGTCGGGGCCATCGAATTCGACGACTTGCGCGGGCCCTACCGCGACGTGCGGCCCCAGCAGTCGCTTTTCGACGTCCAGCCGTTGGACCAAACTCCGGCGTCCGGCTACGACGAATTCGTCGATGCGGCAGGAGACGTTCGGCCGGCCTGGCGCGAGCTGGACGATTACGTGCGCGAATGGGGTCCCGTCGGCCTGGAACGGCTGCGGGCGGTGGTGCGCACCCTCGTCGACAATGACGGCATCACCTACGTCCAGGTCGATCACAAGGGCGACGCGATCACCACCGGTGACGGCACCACGGTTCCGGGGCAGTGGCAGCTGGACGCGATTCCGCTGGTGATCTCCGCCGGCGACTGGGACACCCTGGAAGCCGGCCTGGTACAACGCTCAAGGTTGCTGGATGCTGTGCTGACCGATATCTACGGTGAGCGACGCCTGATCACCGGAGGGCTACTGCCGCCGCAACTGCTATTCGCCCACTCCGGCTACGTGCGGGCGGCCCACGGTATCGAGTTACCCGGCCGCCATCAGCTATTCCTGCACGGATGCGACATCAGCCGGGGGCCGGCGGGCGAATTTCAGGTCAACGCCGATTGGACGCAGGCACCTTCGGGTGCCGGATACGCGCTCGCCGACCGACGCGTGGTCGGCAACGCCATCCCGGACCTCTACGAGGAGATCGGGCCGCGGCCCGCTTCGCCGTGGGCTCAGGCGTTGCGCTTGGCGCTCATTGACGCCGCTCCGGAATCGGCGGAGGAGCCGGCGGTAGTGGTCCTGAGCCCGGGCATCTATTCGGAGACTGCTTTCGATCAGGCATATCTGGCCAGTGTGCTGGGGCTTCCGCTGGTTGAGAGCGCCGATCTCGTGGTGCACGACGGCCGGCTGTGGATGCGTTCCATGGGCACCCTCAAACGGGTCGACGTGGTGCTGCGCCGGGTCGACGCCGACTTCGCCGACCCGCTCGAGTTGCGTGCTGACTCACAGTTGGGCGTGGTGGGTCTGGTTGAGGTGCTGCGCCGCGGCGCGGTGACCGTGGTCAATACGCTCGGCAGCGGTGTGATGGAAAGCCCCGGGTTACTCCGTTTCCTGCCTGAACTCGCAGAGAACCTGCTGGGCGAGACCCCGCTGTTGGCGACGGCTCCCATGTATTGGGGCGGCATCGACGTCGAGCGCTCGCATCTGCTGGCCAACTTGTCGTCGCTGCTGATCAAGTCGGTAACCGGTGGCGAACCGATCGTCGGCCCCGAACTGTCGGCGGGGCAGCTTGAGGTGCTGGCGTCCCGTATCGAAGCCATCCCGTGGCAGTGGGTTGGCCAGGATTTGCCCCAGTTCTCCTCGGCGCCTGCGGATTTCTTTCCCGGAGGGCTGTCGTCATCCCCGGTGGGTATGCGCCTGTTCACGGTGGCTCAGCACAGTGGGTACGCCCCGATGGTCGGCGGTTTGGGCTACCTGGTAGCACCGGGTTCCGCCGCCTACCGGCTCAATACGGCTGCAGCCAAGGATATTTGGGTGAGGACGCCGACCCGGGTCATGGCGGAGAAGGTCCCTGCGACGACACCTGCGGAGCTCTCCGAGCGGGACGAAACGACTGGTTTGCCCGCCGCTTTGGTCAAGTCGAGCCCAACGCGTGACATCAGCTCGCCGCGTGTGCTGTCCGACCTGTATTGGATCGGCCGGTATTCCGAGCGCGCCGAGAATACCGCCCGACTGCTGACGGTTACCCGGGAGCGCTATCACGAGTACCGCTACCGCAGCACGATGCCCGGCAGTGAGTGCGTTCCGGTACTGCTGACGGCACTCGGCGCGATCACCGGAACCGACACGGGTACGGGCAGCGACTACGTCGAGATGGTGGCCACCGCGCCGACCACCCTGTGGTCGTTGACCGCCGACCGGTACCGTGCCGGATCGCTGGCGCAGTCCGTCGAGCGTCTGAGCTACGCCGCGCGTTCGGTTCGTGACCAGATGTCGAACGACACCTGGATGGTTCTTTCCGCGCTGGAGAGAGCCCTGTTGCACAGCCCGGAACATCCGCCGGAGTCGCGCGCCGAGGGCGATGCTTTCCTGTCGTCGACCAACACCCTCACGCTGGCGGGCACGCTGGCGCTCTCCGGGGTGCTGGCCGAATCGATGGTCCAAGATGTCGGCTGGACGATGATGGACATCGGGAAACGGATTGAGCGCGGTTTGGCGTTGACCGCGCTGCTGCGGGCCACCCTGACGACGGCCAGGTTGCCTGATGCGGAGGAGACGATCACGGAGTCGACCCTGCTGGCCTCCGAATCCGCGGTGATCTACCGCCGGCGCAATCCCGGTATGTACAGCGTGGCTGCGGTGGCGGAGTTGGTGTTGTTCGACGCGCAGAATCCGCGCTCGCTGTTGTACCAGTTGGAGAGATTGCGGGCCGACCTCAACTCCCTGCCCGGTGCTTCGGGGTCTTCGCGGCCCGAGCGCATGGTCGACGAGATTGCCCTTCGGCTGCGCCGCATCGAGCCCAGCGATCTGGAGGAGGTCACCGCCACGGGAGCGCGAGAGAATCTCGACGGGTTGCTCGCTGGCGTCCACCGCGATCTGCGGGAGCTCTCGGACGTCATCACCGCGACCCACCTCTCGTTGCCCGGCGGTATGCAGCCCCTGTGGGGACCCCATGCGCGGCGGGAGGTGCCGTGACAGCTTTTCCGGACGGGCTCGTGGCGTCGGGGAGCAGTCGGAGCTACGAAGTCACCCACCGCACGGTGTACCAATACTCTGACGTGGTCACCAACTCCTACGGCCGTGGATTCCTCACTCCCCGTGACTCCGCGCGCCAGCGTTGCCTTTTCCACGAGTTGGTGATCGAACCGGAGGCGTCGGACAGCTCCACCAGCCGAGACGCCTACGGCAATCTGAGCTCCTACTTCCAGATCACGCAAAAACACCGGACACTGAGCATTACCAGCCGGTCGGTCGTCGAGGTCGACCCCCCGCCCCCGGATCTCTATCAGGGCCCTTCGGCGCGGGCGCCGTGGGAGATCGCCCGGCCCGTGGGTCCCGACGGGGCACTGGCCACCGAGTTCACCCTCGATCTGAACCCGCCCGAGATCACCGAGGAGGTGCGGGCCTACGCCGCACCGAGTTTCGCTCCCGGCCGGCCGCTGATCGAGGTGGTGCAGGATTTGACCTCGCGAATCTACGCCGATTTCACCTACCGGTCCGGGTCGACAACGATATCCACCCAGGTCAGCGAGGTTCTTGCTGCCCGCGAGGGGGTATGTCAGGACTTTGCGCGGCTCGCGATCGCCTGCTTGCGCGCGAATGGCCTGGCCGCCACCTACGTCTCCGGGTATCTGGCGACCGATCCGCCGCCCGGGAAGGAACGCATGATCGGGACCGACGCCACGCACGCCTGGGCCTCGGTGTGGACGCCGCAGCAACTGTGGCTCGGGCTGGACCCGACGAATGACCAGATGGTCGACGAGCGTTATGTCACGGTAGGTTTCGGCCGCGATTATGCAGACGTTCCGCCGCTTCGGGGCATCATCTACACCGATTCGGACAGCAGCGTCATCGACGTGTACGTTGACGTGGCCCCGTATGGCGGGGGTGCGCTCCGTGCGTGACTTCAACTGTCCCAACTGCGGGCAGCGATTGTCATTCGAGAACTCGCTCTGCCTGAATTGCAAGAGCGCCTTGGGATTCTCGCTGCAGGAGATGGCGCTGCTGGTGATCGCACCCGCTGCAGAGAGTGACCACGGTGGTGCCGTCGACGAGAGCCGGTACCGGTTGTGCGCGAACCTGCATCTGGCCGAATGTAATTGGCTGGTCCAGGAGAGTCCCGTCGCCAGCCTCTGTGTGTCCTGCGAGTTGACCCGCATCCGGCCCAGCGACGGGGATACCGTGGCCATGGCGAGGTTTGCGACCGCTGAGAAAGCCAAGAGGCGACTGATCGCTGAACTCCACGAGATGGAGCTGCCGGTGGTGGGGCGCGCCACCGACCCGCAGTACGGTTTGGCCTTCGACCTGCTCTCCAGCCAGATCGAAAACGTGTCCACCGGTCACCACAACGGCGTGATCACACTGGATCTCGCCGAGGGTGACGACGTGCACCGTGAGCAGTTGCGCATCGCGATGGACGAGCCGTACCGCACGCTGCTCGGACATTTCCGCCACGAGATCGGCCACTACTACTTCTATCGGCTGATCGGGGGTTCGTCCGACTATTGGCAACGCTTCACCGAGTTGTTCGGCGATCCCAACGCCGATTACCAGGCCGCGCTGGATCGGCACTACAGCCAGGGGGCGGCCGACGGCTGGCAGGACGAGTACGTGTCGTCCTACGCCACCATGCATCCGGCGGAGGACTGGGCCGAGACATTCGCCCACTACCTGCACATCCGCGACACCCTGGACACCGCGGCGGCATTCGGAATGGCCGCTGCGAGCGCAACACTCGGGCATAAAATGCTGGGGCCCAGTGGGTTCGACACGATAATCGGAATGTGGTTGCCACTGGCCTGGGCACTGAACATGGTGAACCGGTCGATGGGCAAAGAGGATCTCTACCCGTTCGTGCTACCGCCGGCAGTGCTGGAGAAGATGCGGTTCATCCACACCGTGATCGGCGGGGTCGCCACGCCCGGCTAACCCCGCGAGCGTGCATGTCTGCACAGCGCCACGCCGAAGAACCCGGTGCAAATGCGCACCTTCGCGGGATGGTACCTACGATCGTCGGCGTGGCTGATCGATACGGCACCGACATCCTGGCCAATGACCCGCATCGCGCCCGTCGGCTGCGTAGCACCGAACTGCCGGTCGAGGTCGGCATGGTTGTCGAGGATGTCCAGACCGGTTTCGTCGGCGCCATCGTGCGCGTCGAATACGGACGGATGGAACTCGAGGACCGCAACGGCCGTTCTCGACCATTCCCGGTCGGGCCCGGGTACCTGATCGACGGCAAGCCGGTCATCCTGATCGCTCCCCGGAAGGGGCCGGCAGCGCGGCCTACCCGCACGGCGTCCGGTTCTGTCGCCGTCGCCGGGGCACGCGCGAAGGTGGCCATGGCCAGCCGGATCTACGTCGAGGGCCGCCACGACGCCGAATTGGTCGAGCAGGTCTGGGGCGAGGATCTACGGATCGAAGGCGTCGTCGTCGAGTACCTGGGCGGTGTCGACGACTTGTCCGCCGTCGTCTCGGAATTCCGACCCGGACCCGGGCGCCGGTTGGGAGTGCTGGTCGATCACCTGGTTTCCGGTTCGAAGGAGGCCCGCATCGCCAGTACCGTTCGCCGCGGCCCCGGTGGTGATCACACGCTGGTCGTCGGCCATCCCTTCGTCGACATTTGGCAGGCCGTCAAACCGGTGCGTATCGGGAGGGCCGCGTGGCCGACCGTGCCCAAGGGGCAGGACTGGAAACACGGCGTGTGCGGGGCTCTGGGCTGGAAGCATCGCGACCAGGCCGATATCGCCGCGGCCTGGCAGAGGATCAGGGGGCGGGTTCGGGACTGGAACGACCTCGAGCCCGAGCTGATCGGACGGGTCGAGGAATTGATCGACTTCGTGACCCAGCCGGCGCGATGAGGGCAATGGTAAGCAGGGATCGTGTCCGACGGCCTGTTCGACGTTCCCGCGTCCAATGCTGACCGCGCCGCCGCTGACGCACTCCCCGGGGGGACGTCGTCGCCGCTGGCTGTGCGGATGCGCCCGGCATCCCTCGACGAAGTCGCCGGCCAGGAACATCTGCTCCAGCCCAACTCGCCGTTGCGCCGGCTGGTTGAGGGATCCGGAGCGGCCTCGGTCATCCTGTATGGGCCGCCCGGAACCGGTAAGACCACGCTGGCGTCGCTGATCTCGCAGGCGACCGGACGCCGGTTTGAGGCCTTGTCGGCGCTCTCGGCCGGTGTCAAGGAAGTTCGGGCAGTCATAGAAAAGGCCCGGGTGGCGTCCGTCGCGGGCGGGCAGACGGTGCTGTTCATCGACGAGGTGCATCGGTTCTCCAAGACCCAGCAGGATGCGCTGCTGGCCGCGGTGGAGAACCGGGTGGTACTGCTGGTGGCTGCCACCACCGAGAACCCGTCATTCTCGGTCGTGGCTCCATTGCTGAGCCGTTCGCTGATCCTGCAGCTGCAGCCGCTGCCTCCGCAGGCGATCCGCGGGGTGGTTCAGCGGGCCATCGACGACGGTCGCGGGTTGGGGGGCCGGGTGCAGGTCACCGACGAGGCGCTCGACCTGTTGGTGGAGCTGTCTGCCGGTGATGCGCGCCGGGCGCTCACGGCGCTTGAGGTGGCCGCTGAGGCGAGCGAGAAGGTGACCATCGAGGTCATCGAACAATCTCTGGACAGAGCGGCGGTGCGCTACGACCGGGATGGCGATCAGCATTACGACGTCGTCAGCGCATTCATCAAGTCCATTCGGGGTTCCGATGTCGACGCGGCGCTGCACTACCTGGCCCGGATGCTGGTTGCTGGGGAGGATCCCCGATTCGTGGCCCGCCGGCTGGTGATTCTGGCAAGCGAGGACATCGGGATGGCCGATCCGTCCGCGTTGCCGATCGCGGTCGCCGCCGCACAGACTGTCCAGTTGATCGGCATGCCGGAGGCCCAGCTGACCTTGGCGCACGCCACCGTGCACCTGGCGACGGCGCCCAAATCCAACGCGGTCACCACCGCGCTGGCGGCTGCGATGGCGGACATCAGGGCCGGCAAAGCCGGTTTGGTGCCAGCGCATCTAAGGGACGGACATTATTCGGGCGCCTCGCAGCTGGGTAACGCGATCGGCTATCGCTATTCGCATGACGACCGCGATGGGGTTGTGGCGCAACAGTATCCGCCCGATGGGCTGGTGGGGGTGAATTACTACCGGCCCACTTCGCGGGGTGCCGAGCGGGAGATGTCGACCCGTCTGGAAAAGTTGCGAAGAATCATTCGCCGACGCGAGTAGCACGCTGCATTTCCCGGATCCGGTGCCACCGTCGAGAAAGACTGGGCCACAATGTAAGTCGCTCGGCCCGGCGCTTCGGCGCCCAAGTCCGGACATCCAAAAGCCCGGTATCTATGTGAAACCGCCTCGCGGATAATGTACTTGGCTTATTCTGAGCACGATAGCGGCACTATTCAGATTCCAGGTAGGGCGGCAATAGCGTCGATAGCGCTAGTCGGAGGTTTTCACCATGGGTAATCTTGGTGCATCGAGCTCGCGCCGCGCCGTTCGCGGGCTCGGGGCGGCTCTCATCTCGGGTGGGCTGATTCTGGGCGCATCCACAGCTGGGGCCGGAGTCGCTATGGCGCAACCGGGCGGCGGCGGTGGCGGTGGTCAGGGCGGTTCTGGTGGTCAGGGCGGCGCCGGTGGCCAGGGCGGTGCCGGCGGTCAGGGCGGTGCCGGCGGTCAGGGCGGTGCCGGCGGCGGTCAGGGCCAACCCGGCCAACCCGGTCAACCGGGTCAACCGGGTCAACCGGGCCAGCCGGGCAACCCGCCCGCTGCGGTTATCGATAACGACAACTGCATCTGGCCGCAGTACGATCCCAGATGCTGACGGTGGACCAGATGCCGGAGGTGCTGCGGCGCAGTAGCCATCGCGCTGTCGGAACGCATCCGCAACGCCTCGCGGGCTGGCCGCAGTAACCGGGCATTCGAGGACCACACTGTCAGCGCCTGCCCAAGGCGCGAGGTTTCGGAGCGCTTGCGACCCGCGATAGCGGCGCACTGCGGTCACCACGCCGGTGTTCGGGATGGGCCTCCTCGAAAGCGTCTGCGGTGCAGCAGAAATAACCTCACGATGACGCATGCAACGGGCTCGCCCAGATTCAGTAGGGCTCGTAGGCTAGACGGATGAAGACCGAAGTGCTCGACCTGGACACTTCCCGCTGCCGAATCGTGGACCTGACAAAGGCCCTACGGTCGTTCTGCGCGCCGGAGGGGGACGGGTTGTGCAACGTCTTCATCCCGCATGCCACGGCGGGCGTCGCGATCATCGAGACCGGTGCCGGCTCCGACGACGACCTCGTCGAAGCGCTCGAGCGGCTGTTGCCCCGAGACAACCGCTATCGCCACCAGCACGGGACTCCAGGTCATGGCGCCGACCACGTTCTGCCCGGTCTGGTGTCGCCGTCGGTGACCGTGCCGGTGGGCGATGGCCAGCCTTTGCTGGGCACCTGGCAGAGCGTTGTGTTGGTGGATCTGAACAGGGATAACCCCCGTCGCTCGGTCCGGTTGAGCTTCCTGAAGGCGTAGCGGAGGGGACCGGTACTGTGGGGCGTCGAGTATTTGCAGGTGACGGCTGATCGGCTGCCGGCGCCATGGACTAGAACCGAGGGCAACGGGACGTGCAGACACACGAGATCAGGACGCGGTTCCTCGATCATTTCGTGAAGGCGGGCCACACCGAAGTGCCCAGCGCTTCGGTGATCCTCAATGATCCCAACCTGTTGTTCGTCAACGCCGGGATGGTGCAATTCGTCCCGTTCTTCCTTGGTCAGAGCACGCCGCCGTGGCGGCGCGCGACCAGCATCCAGAAGTGCATTCGCACTCCGGACATCGACGAAGTGGGCATCACCACCCGACACAACACGTTTTTTCAGATGGCCGGAAACTTCTCGTTCGGCGACTACTTCAAGGCCGGGGCCATCGAGCTGGCCTGGACGCTGTTGACCAACCCGGTGGACCAGGGTGGCTATGGATTTGATCCTGAAAAGCTCTGGGCCACCGTTTATCTAGATGATGACGAAGCCGCGCAACTGTGGCGAGACCTCGCCGGCCTGCCGCCGGAACGGATACAGCGGCGCGGTATGGCCGACAACTACTGGTCCATGGGGATTCCCGGACCCTGCGGTCCGTCCTCGGAGATCTACTACGACCGCGGTCCTGAGTACGGCGTTGAGGGTGGTCCGGAGGTCAACGAGGACCGCTACATCGAGATCTGGAACCTCGTGTTCATGGAGAACGAGCGCGGCGAGGGCACCTCGAAGGAGAGCTTCGAGATCCTGGGCCCGCTGCCAAGGCAGAACATAGATACCGGCATGGGGATCGAACGCGTGGCCTGCCTGCTGCAGGGGGTCGACAATGTCTACGAGACAGATCTGTTGCGTCCCGCCATCGAATTGATGGCCGCGCGCGCACCGCGCGGGTACGGGCAGGGGGTTCACGACGATGACGTGCGTTACCGCATCATCGCCGACCACAGCCGAACCGCCGCGATCATCATCGCCGACGGGGTAAGCCCCGGAAACGAGGGCCGTGGCTATGTGCTGCGGCGATTGTTGCGCCGCATCATCCGCGCTGCGAAACTGCTGGGGATCGAGCAGCCCGTCATGCATGATCTGATCGCTACGGTGCGGGACGCCGCGGGCCCGTCGTACCCAGAACTGGTCGACGATTTCGATCGCATTCAGCGTATCGCGGTGGCCGAGGAGACGGCATTCAACCGGACGCTGGCCTCGGGATCCCGGCTGTTCGAGGAGGCCGCGCGTGCGACGAAGGCCTCCGGGGCCGAGGTGCTGTCTGGCGCCGACGCCTTCGCGCTTCATGACACCTATGGCTTCCCGATCGAATTGACCCTCGAGATGGCCGCCGAGGCGGACCTGCGAGTCGATGAGGAGGGTTTCCGCGGCTTGATGTCCGAGCAGCGCCGCCGAGCCAAAGCCGACGCAGCCGCGCGTAAACAAGCACATGCCGATCTGTCGGCCTATCGTGACCTCGTCGATGCCGGCCCGACCCAATTCACCGGTTTCGATGAATTATCCACCGAAGCAACAATTCTTGGAATCTTCGTGGACGGCAAGCGTGTCCCGGTTGTTGCCCACGAGCCGACCGTCGCAGAGTCGCGCGTGGAGCTGATACTCGACCGCACCCCTTTCTACGCGGAGTCAGGGGGCCAGATCGCCGACGAAGGCAGCCTCAGTGGGACCGGGACGTCGGAGACGGCACGCGCGGCTGTTACCGATGTGCAGAAGATCGCCAAAACTCTATGGGCGCATCACGTCACCGTGGAATCAGGAGAATTCGTCGAGGGCGATACCGTGGAAGCGGCCGTCGACCCTCGCTGGCGGCACGGTGCCACCCAAGGGCATTCCGGAACGCATATGGTCCACGCCGCATTGCGACAGGTGTTGGGCCCCAACGCCGTTCAGGCGGGTTCTCTGAACCGCCCCGGCTACCTGCGATTTGACTTCAACTGGCAGGGTGCGCTCAGCGAGCAGCAGCGTACCCAAATCGAAGAGGTGACCAACGAAGCGGTCGAGGCGGACTACGAGGTGCACAGTTTCACCACCGACTTGGACCGGGCCAAGGCGATGGGTGCGATGGCACTCTTCGGTGAGGCCTATCCCGACGAGGTGCGAGTCGTAGAGATCGGCGGTCCGTTTTCGCTGGAGCTGTGCGGCGGCACACATGTCCGCAATTCCGCCCAGATCGGCCCGGTCACGATCCTCGGAGAGTCATCCGTCGGATCGGGTGTTCGGCGGGTCGAGGCCTACGTCGGACTGGATTCGTTCCGGCACCTGGCCAAGGAGCGCGCCCTCATGGCGGGTCTTGCTTCCTCACTCAAGGTTCCCTCCAAGGAAGTGCCCGGACGCGTAGCCCACCTCGTGGAGCGATTGCGCTCGGCCGAGAAGGAACTCGACCGCATGCGGATGGTGAACGCGCGCGCTGCTGCGGCCAATGCTGCGGCCGGTGCCGAGGAAGTCGGTAAGGTTCGATTGGTGGCCCAGCGGATGGCCGGCGGAATGCCGGCCGGTGACCTGCGCTCTCTCGTCGGCGATATCCGCGGGAAGCTGGGCAGCGGCCCGGGCGTTGTGGCGCTGATCGCCGCCCCGGGTGAGGGCACAAACGGCGGCGACAACGAATCCGTCCCCTACGTGGTCGCAGTAAACGAGGCGGCACAGGATCTCGGTTTGCGGGCCGACGACCTGATCCAGCAGTTGGGTGCCGCGCTCAACGGCCGCGGCGGGGGTAAGGCAGATTTGGCGCAGGGTTCCGGTAGGGGGGCGGCGGGTATCGACGCGGCGTTGGCGGCGATACGCGCAGAGATCGGCCGGAGATAGCCGGATGGCCCACACCGACGAACCCGCATCGCAGGACCGCCGGCCGGATCGGCCCGGAGATCCCGGGGGAGCCCCCGACCCCGGCCGCGGGCGGCGTCTCGGCATCGACGTCGGCAGTGTTCGCATCGGCGTGGCGGTCAGCGACCCCGACGGTATTCTCGCAACACCGCTGGAGACCGTCTCCAGGGATCGTCGATCGGCCAAACACCTCCGCCGGCTCGCCCGGCTGATCGAGGAACACCAGGCCGTCGAGGTTGTGGTGGGTCTACCCCGCACGCTGGCCGATCGCGCGGGATCCTCGGCACGGGATGCCGTCGACCTGGCCGACCTGCTTGCCGACCATATCGCACCGGTGCCGGTACGGTTGTCCGACGAACGGTTCACCACCGTGACCGCTCAGCGCTCACTGCGTGAGGCCGGGGTGCGCGCCAAAGGGCAGCGCTCGATGATCGATCAGGTCGCGGCGGTGGGGATTCTGCAGAACTGGCTGGACCAGCGGCGGGCGGCGCTGACCGCACACGGAGAGGTCGGGGATGGCTGACGATTGGCGCGGTGCACGCGCCGAACCATTGGCGGTGGGACCCCCACGGCGCCGGGGAGAGCGCCGCGACCGCGCCAGAGCTGCGCGCTTCAAGCGCAAGCGCCGGTTCGCGGCCGCTATAGCGCTGACCCTGCTGGTGGTTGTGGTCGTCGGAGCGGTGTTGCTCGGTTCCAGGATGTGGAATTCGTTATTCGGAACGGAGAACGCCGACTACGCGGGCGACGGCATCCAGGATGTGGTGATCCAGGTCCATGAAGGCGACTCCACCACCGCGATCAGTAAGACCCTGCTGGACCAGAACGTCGTGGCGAGTTCCCAGGCGTTCGTCGATGCGGCTTCGGGTAACCCGGCCATCTCAGCCATCCAGCCGGGCTTCTACAAGGTTCGTACCGAGATCCCCGCGGCCAGCGCGGTCACCCGGCTGGCCGATCCCGCCAACCGGGTCGGCAGATTGGTGATTCCGGAGGGGCGGCAACTCGATGACGTGAAACAGGTGAAGAACAACGAAGTCACCGACGGCATCTTCAGGCTGATCTCGAATGCGTCGTGTGTCGACCTCGATGGTCACCGCAGATGCGTCTCGGTAGCAGACCTCCGCAACATCGCCGCCGCCGCGCCACCGGAAATGTTGTCGGTCCCGCTATGGGCGACGAGCCCGGTCGAGGCCCTCGGGCCAGACCATCGTCGGCTGGAGGGGCTGATCGCGCCGGGCACCTGGAACATCAACCCATCAGCTGAACCGTTGGAGATTCTGGCCACGTTGATAGCGGTCAGCGCGGCGCAATACGAACAGGGTGGTCTGCTCGACACGGCTGCGGCGCTGGAGATGTCGCCGTACGACACCCTGATCGTGGCGTCGCTGGTACAGCGCGAAGCCATGCCGCAGGATTTCTCCAAAGTGGCCCGGGTGATCTACAACCGGTTGGCCGAGCAACGGACTCTGGAGTTCGACTCCACCGTGAATTTTCCGCTGGACCGCATCGAGGTAGCGACCACCGATAGCGACCGGGGTCAGGCGACACCGTGGAACACGTATTTGCGGCCCGGGCTCCCGGCTACGCCGATCTGCTCGCCCGGCCAACCCGCCCTTGCCGCAGCCGAGCGGCCCGAGCCAGGGGATTGGTTGTACTTCGTGACCGTCGACATGCAGGGCACAACGCTTTTCACTCGCGAGTACCAGCAGCATCTGGCAAACATCGAGGTCGCGAGACGTAACGGCGTCCTCGACTCGGCACGATGAGCACCTGCGCCAAGATCAGAGGGCGCTAGTGGACCTGGGGTCCCGACGGGCGGCGGTGCTCGGCTCTCCGATTGCGCATTCGCGTTCCCCACAGCTGCACCTGGCGGCATATCGGGCTCTCGGATTGGAAGGCTGGACCTACGACCGCATCGATTGCAACGCCGAGCAGCTACCCGGGGTGATCGCCGGGTTTGGAGCGGAATGGGTGGGGGTGTCGGTGACGATGCCGGGCAAGTTCGCCGCCCTGCGAGTCGCCGACAGCGCCACCGCCCGCGCGACGCTGGTCGGATCGGCCAACACGCTGGTCCGCTCACCGGCGGGCTGGCATGCCGACAACACCGATATCGACGGCGTGGTGGGTGCGCTGGCAGGCACCGCGGTGTCTGGCCGGGCGATGGTGGTGGGCTCGGGCGGCACCGCTCCAGCGGTGGTCGCCGGCCTCGTCGAACATGGCGCCCGACACGTCGTGGTGGCAGCGCGGAACGCCGAGAAGGCGGCACCGCTGGTCGACCTGGCGATCGGCTGCGGCGCTCGATCGCATTGGACCGATCTCACCAGCGCGCAGCTGGCCGACGAGGTTGCTCGGGTCGATGTCGTGGTGAACACGGTGCCCGCACACGCCGTCGCCCCGTACGCGCCCCGACTGGCGGGGACACCGGTTCTGCTCGACGCGATTTACGACCCCTGGCCAACCCCGCTGGCCTCAACCGTTCGGGCAGCCGGCGGGACCGTGATCAGCGGCCTGCAGATGCTGCTGAACCAGGCGATCACCCAGGTCGAGCAATTCACCGGGTTGCCGGCGCCCCGCGAGGCGATGCGAGCAGCGCTCGGCGAAGCCCCCTGACGCCGCGAAATCGTTGCTCATGGCTGGCCGACGGCGGACTTAGCCTGAGGAGGTGGGGGAGACCTGGGAGGAATCGGCCATCGTCTGTGTGGCGTGCTGGCTCATCGCGTTGACTTACTTCGACATTCGGCGGCGACGCCTTCCGAATCTACTCACGCTGCCAGGTGCGGCTCTGGTCATGGCCGGCGCGGCGCTGACGGGTCATGGTGCGATGGCTTTCGCCGGGGCTGCGGCGATGTTTGCGATATACGCGGTCGTGCATCTGGTTGCTCCGCAGGCGATGGGCGCCGGCGATGTCAAGCTCGCCCTCGGTCTCGGTGCCCTCACCGGTCCGTTCGGACCGGACGTGTGGTTGCTGGCCGTGTTGGGAGCGTCTCTCGGTACGGCGCTGCTGGGGTTGATCCGGCTCCTCGGCGGCGACCGGTCACCCCTGCCGCACGGTCCGTCGATGTGCATTGCCGCCGCAAGCGCGGTGGCAGTCGGGCTGATCTAGGGCCGTCTGATCAGCCGGTGGCCGGTGCCGTGCGAAAATGGGCCCCGTGTTGAGATGGACGACAGCAGGGGAATCCCACGGCCGCGCATTGGTGGCCATGGTCGAAGGCATGGTCGCCGGCGTCCACCTCACCTCGCGCGATATTGCGGCGCAGCTGGCCCGTCGACGCCTCGGCTACGGTCGAGGTGCGCGAATGAAGTTCGAGCAGGACCAGATCACGCTGCTTGCCGGGTTGCGCCACGGCCTCACTCTGGGTGGCCCCATAGCCATCGAGATTGGTAATACCGAATGGCCCAAGTGGGAAACGGTCATGGCGCCCGATCCCGTTGATCCGGCCGTTCTGGCTGACGGGGCGGCCCGTAACGCGCCGCTGACCAGGCCGCGACCCGGCCATGCCGACTATGCCGGGATGCTGAAGTACGGTTTCGACGACGCCCGCCCGGTGCTCGAACGCGCCAGTGCCCGCGAAACGGCGGCTCGGGTCGCGGCCGGCACCGTTGCCCGGGCCTTCCTGCAGCAGGCCCTGGGAGTCGACATCATCTCCCACGTCATTTCCGTCGGGGCATCCCAGGCCTACGACGGTCCGCCGCCGCGGGCCGCGGATCTGGCCGCAATCGACGCCAGTCCGGTACGCGCCTTCGACGAGGCAACCGAGGCGCTGATGATCGCGCAGATCGAGGATGCCAAACGCGACGGTGACACGCTCGGCGGAGTGGTCGAGGTCATTGCCCACGGACTGCCCATCGGGCTCGGTTCGTTCACCAGTGGCGACGATAGACTGGACAGTCAGTTGGCTGGCGCGGTGATGGGGATTCAGGCGATCAAGGGCGTGGAGATCGGTGACGGCTTCGAGACCGCACGTAGGCGCGGCTCGGTAGCCCATGACGAGATGCATCCGGGTCCCGACGGCGTGATGCGATCCACCAACCGTGCCGGTGGCCTGGAAGGTGGCATGAGCAACGGGCAGCCGTTGCGGGTGCGCGCCGCAATGAAGCCCATTTCCACCGTGCCGCGTGCGCTGGCCACCGTGGACATGGTCACCGGGGAGGAAGCGGTGGCCATCCACCAGCGCTCCGACGTGTGCGCAGTGCCGGCTGCCGGTGTGGTCTGCGAGACGATGGTGGCGCTGGTGCTGGCGCGGGCGGCGCTGAAGAAATTCGGCGGCGACTCACTGGGCGAGACGCGCGCCAACATCGACTCCTACCTGCGTGCTGTTGCCGACCGGGAACCATCAGGCGCCGCGCAGGCATCGGGCTGATGGCGCCCAAAGCGGTTCTCGTCGGACTTCCTGGATCGGGCAAGTCCACCATCGGTCGGCGGCTGGCCAAGACGTTGGGCCTGGGGCTTCTCGATACCGACGCCGCGATCGAGAAGGCCACTGGGCGCACGATCGCCGAGATCTTCGCCACAGACGGAGAAGCAGAGTTCCGCCGAATCGAGGCGGAGGTCGTGCGCGATGCGCTGGCGACGCACGAGGGGGTGCTGTCGCTGGGTGGTGGTGCGGTGACCACCGCCGCCGTGCGTGAGGCGCTGCGCGGGCATGTCGTGATCTACCTGGAGATCAGTGCAGCCGAAGGGGTGCGCCGGACCGGAGGATCCACAGTGCGGCCGCTGCTGGCCGGCCCGGACCGCGATGAGAAATTCAAAGCGTTGATGTCAGAACGGATTCCGCTGTATCGGCAGGTGGCCACGCTGCGGGTGAACACCAACCGCCGCAACCCGGGAGCGGTCGTGCGGTACATCGCGTCACGCCTGGCGAGTCCGGAGGGGGCCAAGCCCGAACGTCGACGCCGGCGCCCCTCGTGGCGGCGGGCCCCGCTGTCTCTGGCACCGCCCCCGTCTACAGAGGCACCGCCAAGCCCGGCCGCGATGGCGGCCAGGAAGACCAGTGGCTCCCCCCGTCTGCGAAAGGAAACGCCGTGACTGAGCCGGTGACCGAACCCGTCACGGTCGATGTACTTACTGATCCGCCCTACCCGGTGATCATCGGGACGGGCCTCCTCGGCGTCTTGGCGCGCATCCTTGACGGCAGACACAAGGTGGCGATCCTGCATCAGCCGGTACTCGCGCAGACCGCGGAGGCGATACGGAACCATCTGTCAGACAAAGGAATCGATGCGCACCGGATCGAAATCCCGGACGCTGAGGCCGGTAAGGAACTTCCGGTGGTCGGGTTCTCCTGGGAAGTTCTGGGCCGTATCGGCATCGGCCGCCAGGACGCGATCGTCAGCGTGGGTGGTGGTGCGGCCACTGATGTCGCCGGCTTCGTCGCGGCGACGTGGTTGCGCGGGGTGGACATCGTGCACGTCCCGACCACGCTGCTCGGCATGGTGGACGCCGCGGTAGGGGGCAAGACCGGCATCAACACCAAGGCGGGCAAGAACCTCGTCGGCGCCTTCCACCAGCCGGTCGCCGTCCTGGTCGACCTCGCCACCCTGGAGTCGTTGCCCCGCAACGAGATCGTGGCCGGGATGGCCGAGGTCGTGAAGGCTGGTTTCATCGCTGACCCGAAGATCCTCGACATCATCGAGTCCGGTCCGGAGCGCGCGGTGGACCCCTCCGGCGCGGTGCTGCCTGAGCTGATCAGGCGGGCGGTGGCGGTCAAAGCCGAAGTCGTTGCCGCCGACGAGAAGGAATCGCAGCTGCGCGAAATTCTCAACTACGGGCACACCCTTGCGCATGCCATCGAGCGCCGCGAGCGTTACCAATGGCGACATGGCGCGGCAGTATCTGTCGGGCTGGTGTTCGCCGCCGAACTGGGGCGGATAGCCGGACGTCTCGATGATGACACCGCCGACCGGCACCGCACGATCCTGAGCTCTCTGGGGCTGCCGGTCACCTATGACGCCGACGCGCTTCCGCAGTTGCTGGAAGCAATGACCGGCGACAAGAAAACTCGGGCCGGAGTGCTGCGCTTCGTCGTGCTGGACGGGTTGGCCAAGCCGGGACGGTTGGAAGGCCCGGACCCGTCACTGCTGGCCGCCGCCTACGCCGAGGTAGCCCGCGGTTAACTGTCCGGCTTGTCGACGGGCGTGGTCTCGTCGTCGGCGACGGCGACGGAGGAGGTCTGTTCCTCAAGCTCGCCGGCAGACGGTGACTCGGAGCCAGAGACGCCACGGCTGTCGGGCACCACAGGGAACACGTCGGTGTCGGCGCGGTCGTCGTCGCCCTCACGGCGTCGCGGTTGGTCAGGGGTTTTACGGTCCACCAGCCAACGGCCGACCGCGACACCGAGGACGGAGGTGAGGAACACCAGCAGTGCCGTGAACGCCGCGAACGTCGACAACTCGTTGACGAGGCCCTCGACATACAGGTCGCTGTAGAACAATCCGACAAACCAGGCGACCACGCCGCTGGCCCCACCGGCGAACAGACCCGCCAGCAGCCATGTCATGGCCAGGTCGGGGCGCCGGTCGGGATCGGGGTTGGCACGCGCATCGGCACGGCCGTCGACGTAGCCCCAGACGAGTGCCGCGACCCCGTAGACTCCGATCAAGACGGCACTGATCAACCCAGCTTTGGTCTCCCACTCGTTGATCATCGCGCCCTGCGCCAGCCGGACGATCACCATGAAGGCGGCGAATGCGAGTCCGCGCAGCAGCCACTTGCTCATGAGGCCACACCCTAGCGAGTAGCGTCACAGCCCGTGACTATTTCTCAGCGCCGCGACCGGTTGCGCCAGCGCCTCGCGGTGGCAGGGCTAGACGCTTTGCTGGTGTCGGATCTGCTCAACATCCGATACTTGTCAGGATTCACCGGTTCGAACGCTGCGTTGCTGATCCTCGCCGAGGGTGAACCGCCGGTGCTGTGCACCGATGGCCGCTACCGTACCCAGGCCGCCGAGCAGGCAGTTGATGCCGAGATCGCCATCGATCGGGCGTGTGGTCCGCACCTCGTGAAGCGCGCGGCCGAAGCCGGTGTGCGCAGACTCGGCTTCGAAAGCCACGTCGTCACCGTCGATGGGTTCGCCGCACTCGACCGCGCAGCCGGTGAGCAGTGCGAACTGGTGCGTGCCGGCGGGACAGTGGAGGGTCTGCGCGAGGTCAAGGACGCCGGCGAGGTTGCGCTGCTCAGACTCGCGTGTGAGGCGGCTGACGCAGCGCTCAAGGACCTGATAGAGCGCGGTGGCCTGCGCCCTGGTCGTACTGAGAAAGAGGTCGGGCGCGAGTTGGAGGCATTGATGCTCGATCACGGTGCCGACACAATGTCGTTCGAGACCATCGTCGCGACCGGGCCGAATTCGGCGATCCCGCATCACCGGCCCACGGACGCGGTCCTGGCCGCAGGGGACTTCGTCAAGATCGACTTCGGCGCCCTGGTGTGTGGCTACCACTCAGACATGACCCGTACGTTTGTGCTCGCACCAATCGCCCAGTGGCAAAGCGACATTTACGGCCTGGTCGCCGCCGCGCAGCGAGCCGGCCGGGAAGCGCTGGTGCCCGGGGCTGAGCTGAGTGGGATCGACGCGGCAGCACGCCAGGTCATCAACGCCGCCGGCTATGCGGAAAACTTCGGGCACGGTCTCGGCCACGGGGTGGGCCTGCAGATCCACGAAGCGCCGGGGATCAACGCCGCGGCCGCCGGTACACTCCTTGCGGGCTCTACGGTGACGGTCGAGCCCGGCGTCTATCTGCCTGACCGGGGCGGTGTCCGTATCGAGGACACGCTGGTGGTGGCCGGGCACGGTGGCGCAGGCAGCAACGTCGGGGCTGATAGTCCCGAACTACTGACCCGGTTCCCCAAGGAACTGGTGGTCCTCTCGTAGCTAGGAGAACAACCGACCGTGGCATCGACCGCAGATTTCAAGAACGGGCTCATCTTGCACATCGACGGCCAGCTCTGGCAGATCGTCGAGTTCCAGCACGTCAAGCCCGGCAAGGGGCCGGCCTTCGTGCGGACGAAGCTGAAGAATGTGCTGTCCGGCAAAGTCGTCGACAAGACTTACAACGCGGGGGTGAAGGTGGAGACCGCGACCGTGGACCGTCGCGACGCGACCTATCTCTACCGGGACGGGTCCGACTACGTGTTCATGGACAGCGAGGACTATGAACAGCACCCGTTGTCCGAGTCGCTTGTCGGTCGAGCCGCGGGGTTCCTGTTGGAGAGCATGCCCGTGCAGATCGCGTTCCACGACGGGGTGGCGTTGTATCTCGAGCTGCCGGTTACGGTTGAACTCGTGGTCGCTTCGACCGAACCCGGCCTGCAGGGCGACCGGTCCAGCGCGGGGACCAAGCCGGCGACGTTGGAGACCGGAGCCGAAATCCAGGTGCCGCTGTTCATCAATACCGGTGACAAGCTCAAGGTGGACTCCCGCGACGGCAGCTATCTGGGAAGGGTCAATGCCTGACCGCAGGGGCGACCGGGGCCGTCACCAGGCCCGCAAGCGTGCCGTCGACCTGTTGTTCGAGGCGGACGCCCGCGGGGTGACCCCAGCCGAAGTTGCAGAGTCGCGAAACGCGTTGGTGCAGAACCCATCCGAAGACATGCCGACGCTCAATCCCTACACGGTTACCGTCGCGCGCGGTGTGACGGAGCATTCGTCGCATGTCGACGACCTGATCGCGGCCCACTTGCAGGGTTGGACGCTGGACCGGCTGCCCGCGGTCGACCGGGCGATCCTGCGGGTCGCGGTCTGGGAGCTGCTCCATGGCGAGGATGTTCCTGAGCCGGTGGCCGTCGATGAGGCTGTTGAACTGGCCAAGGAGCTATCAACCGACGAGTCACCAGGGTTCGTCAACGGCGTCCTCGGACAGATCATGCTCGTCACGCCGCAAATCCGGGCGGCGGCTGCGGCGGTACAGGGTGGCCCCGAGGGTAGTGACCGCACGTAGTTGAGACGCAACATCACGGGGCCCCGGTTCGTGGTCGCAGACGAGGCGGCGTCGCAGGTGATACCCCGCCCATACGCAGTGCGCTATAGGTCTAGCTCCGCGTAGGTTCGGCGGACGAATTTCGGTTGGGCGCCATGCAGCTTCGCGAGTGAGGTGTTGCCCGCGACAGCGGCGGCGGCGTCGACGGTCAAATTGGGGAAGTTCTGGATGAGATACACCAGGATGAGGTCGGCCGACGGATCGGCCTGCCACCACGTGCCGTAGGCGCCAGGCCAGGAGAAGGTTCCGGGTCCGCCTGGACCGAATAGTTGACTGGATTTCGCCGGGTCGGTGACGACGGACAGGTTCAGCCCGAACCCGCGGCCGACCCAGAACGGCGCCCCCAGAAAATCATGACGCTTCTGCTCATCGGTGAGCCGGTCGGCGCGCATCAACATGACCGACTCCTCGGAGAGCACGCGCACCCCGTCGAGTGTTCCACCGGAAAGCAGCATCCGGGCGAAACGCAAATAGTCGTCCACTGTCGACCAGAGGCCGGCGCCACCGGCACAGAACGGAGGATCGACGACGGGTGCGGGTCCCATCACGTCGTCGCGCAGCGTAGTGCCTTCGAGCTGATACATGGCGGCGGCCCGGCGTCGGCCGGCGTTCCCGACATGGAAGCCGGTGTCCGCCATCCCCAGTGGCGCCAAGATCCGTTGGTCGAGCACTTCGCTCAACGGCTTTCCCTCGATACGGGATAACGCGATGCCAAGAACGTCGGTGGAGTGGCTGTAGGTGAGGCGGTGGCCCGGCTGATGCACGAGGGGAAGAGCGGCGAGGTCGGCGAGCCAGCGATCCTGATCCTGTCGCTTGGGGAGCTTGCGGTAGGCGTCCGACAGAGGCCCTCGCACCGAGAACATGTAGGCCAATCCGCTGCGGTGCGTCATCAGATCCTCGATCGTGATGTGTCGCTGCGCGGGCACCGTACGTTCCAGCGGAGCGTGAGGCTCCACCAGCACACGCATGTCGTCGAGCTCGGGCAGCCAGGTCACGACAGGGTCGGTCAGCGCGAGCTTGCCCTCGTCGATGAGCGACAGGGCCGCGGCCACCGTAACCGGTTTGGTCATCGAGGCGATCCGGAAGATCGTGTCGCGCTGCATCGGCAGCCGAGCGTCAACATCCCGATAACCCAGCTCGTTGACCTGCAGTACCTTGCCCGATTGCCAGACCAACGTGACCGCCCCGGCCAGCAAGCCCGCGTCGATTGCCGCGACGACGGAGGTCTTGTTGCGGTCGAGGTTCATCGCGCCAGATTAAGGGAACGGATGAGCTCGCAAGCAGTCGAGTGTCCGTATTCCGCGCGGTGTGTAGCCATCGGGCTCGCCACTGCGGCAGGTGCTAAGCTGCCCGCAGTTTTCGACATCCTTTAACGATCCGTTCTGTGAGGCGGAGAAGGAGGTCCGGCTCACCCGTGGGCTCGCCCGACCATGCCGGTGCTGCTGACCGGGATTTGATGTCCGCAGCGGATGTCAGCCGAACCATCGCCCGCATGGCCCACCAGATCATCGAGAAGACCGCTCTCGACGGCCCCGACGGCCCACGGGTGGTTCTGCTGGGCATTCCGACACGCGGCGTCACGCTGGCAACCCGCCTGGCGCGCAACATTGGCGAATTCAGCCGCGCCGAGGTTGCGCACGGGGCCCTGGATATCACGCTGTACCGCGACGATCTCATGAGTAAGCCACCGCGCGCGCTGGCGGCCACGTCGATCCCCGACGGTGGTATCGACGATGCGCTGGTGATCCTCGTCGACGACGTGCTGTACTCCGGCCGGTCGGTGCGTTCGGCCCTAGATGCATTGCGGGATCTGGGCCGTCCTCGGGCCGTCCAGCTGGCGGTGCTGGTGGACCGCGGACATCGGGAGCTTCCGATTCGCGCGGACTACGTCGGGAAGAACGTGCCGACATCGCGCGAGGAGAACGTCAAGGTCCGGTTGACCGAGGATGATGGCCACGAAGGTGTGCGGGTGGCCCCGTACGGCGGGCCGGCGCGCTGATGCGGCATCTCCTCGCCGCCGCTGACCTCTCCCGAGAGGACGCCACCGCCATACTCGACAATGCCGACCGATTCCGGGAGGCGCTGTTGGGTCGGGAGGTCAAGAAGTTGCCCACCCTGCGGGGCCGCACCATCATCACGATGTTCTATGAGAACTCCACCCGCACTCGGGTGTCTTTCGAGGTGGCCGGTAAGTGGATGAGCGCTGACGTGATCAATGTCAGCGCCTCGGGGTCATCGGTGGCCAAGGGAGAGTCACTGCGTGACACCGCGCTGACTTTGCGCGCCGCCGGCGCCGACGCGTTGATAGTGCGCCATCCTGCTTCGGGTGCCGCCCAGCAACTCGCCGCCTGGACGGCGGTGGCGGACGACCCAGCGGCGAGCCCGTCGGTCATCAATGCGGGTGACGGTACCCACGAACACCCCACCCAGGCGCTGCTCGACGCTTTGACGATCCGGCAGCGACTGGGTGCGATCGTGGGCAAGCGGGTGGTGATCGTCGGCGACGTGCTGCACAGCCGGGTCGCGCGGTCCAATGTCGCGCTGCTGCACACGCTCGGTGCGGAGGTGGTACTCGTCGCGCCACCCACGTTGCTGCCGGTCGGTGTGTACGACTGGCCGGTGACGGTCTCGCATGATCTGGACGCCGAACTCCCAATGGCCGACAGCGTGTTGATGCTGCGCGTCCAAGCCGAGCGGATGAGCGGCGGATTCTTTCCCTCCTCGCGGGAGTACTCGGTGCGCTACGGACTCTCAGAAAAGCGCCAGGCTCGGCTGGCCGAGCATGTCGCGGTGTTGCACCCGGGGCCGATGCTGCGCGGCATGGAGATTGCTCATTCGGTGGCGGATTCGTCGCAATCCGCGGTATTGCAACAGGTTTCCAACGGTGTGCACGTCCGCATGGCTGTGCTCTTCCACCTGTTGGTCGGATCCGATTTGGGGGAACCACACTCGCCCGCTGACGGTCATTCCGCCACAGGGGGAGAGGCGATCAGCGCATGACGAAACCCGATCGTCCGCCGGTGCTGATCAGAGGTGTCCGCCCCTACGGTGAGGGTGACGGTGTCGACGTGCTGTTCGACGAGGGGCAAATCCGGGGCATCGGTGCAGACCTCCCCGCCCCACCGGGGTGCACGGTCATCGACGCCCAAGGGCAGATCTTGTTGCCCGGGTTCGTCGACCTGCACACACACCTGCGTGAGCCCGGACGAGAGTACGCCGAGGACATCGAAACCGGTTCGGCTGCAGCGGCGCTCGGCGGTTACACGGCAGTGTTCGCGATGGCCAATACTGATCCGGTCGCAGATAGCGCCGTGGTTACCGACCATGTGTGGCACCGCGGCCAGCAGGTGGGCCTGGTCGACGTGCACCCGGTGGGTGCGGTGACCGTCGGCCTCAAAGGTCAACATTTGACCGAGATGGGCCTGATGGCTGCCGGTGTCGGACAGGTCAGGATGTTCTCCGACGACGGCCTCTGCGTGGACGACCCACTGGTGATGCGCCGAGCGCTCGAATACGCCAACGGCCTTGGCGCGCTGATCGCCCAGCATGCCGAAGAGCCGCGCCTGACCGTAGGAGCGGTCGCCCATGAAGGCTCGATTGCCGCCCGGCTCGGGCTGGCCGGCTGGCCGCGTGCCGCCGAGGAATCGATCGTCATCCGCGATGCGTTGCTAGCCCGCGACGCCGGTGCCCGTGTGCACATCTGCCATGCCTCCACCGCGGGAACCGTCGAACTCCTGAGGTGGGCAAAGGGGCAAGGGATTTCGATCACCGCGGAGGTCACTCCGCATCACCTCCTGCTCGACGACACCCGGCTGTACAGCTACGACGGGCGCAATCGGGTGAACCCACCGCTGCGTGAGGCCAGCGACGCCGTCGCGCTGCGCCAGGCGCTCTCCGACGGTGTGATCGATTGTGTCGCAACCGATCACGCACCGCATGCCGCGCACGAGAAGGTGTGCGAGTTCGCCAGCGCCCGGCCCGGCATGCTGGGGTTGCAGACGGCACTGTCGGTGGTCGCCGAAACGATGGTCCAATCGGGCCTGATGACGTGGCGTGACGTGGCCCGCGTGATGAGCGAGAGCCCCGCCCGCATCGTTGGGTTGCCCGACCAGGGAAGGCCTTTGGAGGTGGGCGAACCGGGCAACGTGACGGTGATCGACCCCGACGCGACGTGGACGGTCAGCGGCCCGGCGCTGGCCAGCAGGTCAGACAACACGCCCTATCAGGACATGGTGCTGCCCGCAGTGGTCACAACGACTCTGCTGCGCGGCGCCGTCACCGCGCGTGACGGTGAGGTGTGGGGGTGAACACATCAACGCTGGTCGCCTCGCTGATCATGGCCGGGGTGGTTGCCCTGGTGATCGCGGTGCTGATCCAAGCGATGATTCGCGGATGGCGGCGCCGCGCTGAGCGACAGGAGCAGGTGGTGGGCACGTTGCCCCCGCTGCCAGAGACAGTGGGTCCGGCGATCGTCGCCGCCACCAAGGGGTTGTATGTCGGCAGCACGATGGTGCCGCACTGGAACGACCGTGTCGCCGCCGCTGACCTGGGGTTCCGGGCCAAGGCTGTCCTCAGTCGCTACCCGGAGGGAATTATGTTGCAGCGCATGGGCGCCGGGCCGATCTGGATTCCTGACGATGCAGTTGTCGAGATTCGCGCCGAGAAGAAGCTGGCCGGAAAGGTGCTCACGCATGAGGGCATTCTGGCCATCCGCTGGCGGCTGCCGACGGGCACCGAGATAGACACTGGATTTCGCGCCGACGACCGTCGGGACTACACGAAATGGCTTCCCGAGGAGGTCGGATGATCGCGCACAAAGCCGTCCTGGTGCTTGAGGATGGCCGTATCTTCACCGGGACGGAGTTCGGAGCGGTCGGTGAGACGCTGGGTGAGGCGGTGTTCTCCACGGGCATGTCGGGCTACCAGGAAACGCTCACCGACCCCAGCTACCATCGGCAGATCGTGGTGGCCACCGCGCCCCAGATTGGGAACACCGGCTGGAATCTCGAGGACAGCGAGAGTCGGGCTGACAAGATCTGGGTGGCCGGTTACGCGGTACGTGATCCGTCGCCGCGTGCGTCGAACTGGCGCGCCACCACCACCCTCCAGGACGAGTTGGTGCGGCAGGGCGTCGTCGGCATCGCCGGCATCGACACCCGGGCGGTTGTTCGCCATCTGCGTAGCCGCGGTTCGATGAAGGCCGGGGTGTTCAGTGGGGCCGCACTGGCCGACGCGGACGAGTTGCTGACCCGGGTGCGCGGGCAGGCCGCAATGCTCGGCGCG
Source organism: Actinomycetes bacterium (assembly GCA_022601135.1). Classification (GTDB taxonomy): domain Bacteria; phylum Actinomycetota; class Actinomycetes; order Mycobacteriales; family Mycobacteriaceae; genus Mycobacterium. The sequence continues at coordinate 85,274 of JAHZJB010000139.1, forward strand.
GACCTGGCGGGCGAAGTCAGCACCGACCGTAGCTACGTCGTCGAACCCGAAGGGCCGCTGCGGTATACCGTCGCGGCCTTGGATCTGGGCATCAAAACCAACACCCCTCGGAACTTCACCAGGCGCGGCATCCGTACTCACGTGTTGCCATCGTCAGTCGGCTTCAGCGAGATTGCCGATCTGCGCCCAGACGGCGTGTTCCTGTCCAACGGCCCGGGCGATCCGGCGACCGCCGGGCACCTGGTGGCGGTGACACAAGAGGTGCTCAACGCTGGAATTCCGCTGTTCGGCATTTGCTTTGGTAATCAGATCCTGGGGCGCGCCCTGGGGCTTGGCACCTACAAGATGACCTTCGGACACCGTGGCATCAACATCCCGGTGATAGACCACGCCACCGGTCGGGTCGCGATCACCGCGCAGAATCACGGCTTCGCACTCGAAGGTGAAGCCGGCGAGGAGTTCGACTCGCCCTACGGGCGCGCCACCGTGAGCCATACGTGCGCTAACGACGGTGTGGTGGAAGGGATCAAACTACTCAGCGGGCGGGCATTCTCGGTGCAGTACCACCCGGAAGCCGCTGCTGGTCCCCGCGACGCCGAGTATCTGTTCGATCAGTTTGTCGATGTGATGGCAGGGACGAGATGACCGCGACCGAGCAGTCTGATACATGTTTCGGCGGCGTGTCCTGTTCAGACACGCGCGCTCGCGCAGAGGGGAAGTAGATGCCGCGCCGCACCGACCTCAACCACATCTTGGTGATCGGGTCCGGCCCGATCATCATCGGACAGGCCTGCGAGTTCGACTATTCCGGCACCCAGGCTTGCCGGGTGCTGCGGGCCGAGGGGCTCCAGGTCAGCCTCGTCAACTCGAACCCCGCGACGATCATGACGGACCCGGAGTTCGCCGATCACACCTATGTGGAACCCATCACCGCCGAGTTCGTCGAGCGTGTTATCGCCCAACAGGCAGAGCGGGGCAACAGGATCGATGGGCTGCTGGCGACCCTCGGCGGGCAGACCGCGCTCAACACCGCGGTCAAGCTCTACGAGAGCGGTGCCCTCGACAGGTACGGTGTTGAGTTGATCGGCGCGGATTTCGACGCGATTCAGCGTGGCGAGGACCGGCAGAAGTTCAAGGACATCGTAACTAAGGTCGGAGGCGAATCTGCCCGCAGCCGAGTCTGTTTCACGATGGACGAGGTGCGTGACACGGTCGCCGACCTGGGCCTGCCGGTGGTGGTGCGACCGAGTTTCACCATGGGCGGCCTGGGCTCGGGGATGGCGTACTCGGCGGAGGATGTCGAGCGGATGGCGGGCGAAGGGCTGACCGCCTCCCCGACGGCCAACGTGCTCATCGAGGAATCCATTTACGGGTGGAAGGAATACGAGCTCGAATTGATGCGAGACGGTCGCGACAACGTCGTGATCGTCTGCTCGATCGAGAACGTCGACCCGATGGGTGTGCACACGGGGGATTCGGTAACCGTCGCCCCGGCGATGACGCTGACGGACCGCGAGTATCAGACGATGCGCACCCTCGGCATCGACATCTTGCGGGAAGTCGGTGTGGACACCGGCGGCTGCAACATCCAGTTTGCCGTGAACCCCGAAGACGGCCGGCTGATCGTCATCGAAATGAACCCGCGCGTATCGCGTTCCAGCGCGCTTGCGTCCAAAGCCACCGGGTTCCCGATCGCCAAGATCGCCGCGAAACTCGCCATCGGCTACACGCTGGACGAGATCGTGAACGACATCACCAAGGAGACGCCTGCCTGCTTCGAACCGACCCTGGACTACGTCGTGGTCAAGGCGCCTCGGTTCGCGTTCGAGAAGTTCCCCGGCGCCGAAGCCACGCTGACCACCACGATGAAATCGGTCGGCGAAGCGATGTCGTTGGGCCGCAACTTCGTCGAGGCGCTCGGCAAGGTGATGCGTTCACTGGAAACGAGTCGGGCAGGATTCTGGACTGTTGCCGATCCCGATATCGATGATCCGGAGCGGGAAAGGGGCCGGGTGCTGGCCCGGTTACGGACGCCCACCGAGGGTCGGCTGTATGACATCGAGTACGCACTGCGCTTGGGTGCCGCCGTCGATGAGGTGGCGAAAGACTCCGGTGTCGACCCATGGTTTGTCGAACAGATCGCCGGGCTGGTCGAGCTTCGCACGGAGGTGATCGATGCGCCGGTGCTGGAAGCCGAGTTGCTGCGCCGCTGCAAGCACTCCGGTCTGTCGGATCGGCAGATCGCTGCGTTGAGACCGGAACTGGCGGGCGAGGTTGGCGTACGGTCCTTGCGTCGGCGGTTGGGGATTCATCCGGTGTTCAAGACCGTCGACACCTGCGCGGCGGAGTTCGAGGCCAAGACTCCGTATCACTACAGCAGCTACGAACTGGACCCCTCCGCGGAAACCGAAGTCGCGCCGCAGCGGGACCGGCCCAAGGTCCTCATCCTCGGATCGGGGCCCAACCGTATCGGACAGGGCATCGAGTTCGACTACAGCTGTGTGCACGCCGCGACGACGCTGAGTCAGGCCGGCTTCGAGACCGTGATGATCAACTGCAACCCCGAGACGGTTTCCACCGACTACGACACCGCCGACCGTCTCTACTTCGAACCGCTGACCTTCGAGGATGTCCTGGAGATCTACTACGCCGAACAAGTCTCTGGCCGAGGCGGTCCCGGTGTCGTCGGGGTCATCGTGCAACTCGGCGGCCAAACGCCGCTGGGGCTGGCCGAACGGCTGGAAGAGGCCGGCGTGCCGATTGTCGGTACCACGCCGGAGGCTATCGACCTGGCCGAGGACCGCAGCCGTTTCGGCGAGGTGCTGACAGCCGCCGGACTGCCTGCGCCCCGGTTCGGCACCGCGACCAGCTTCGATCAGGCCCGCCGGATCGCGGCCGACATCGGCTACCCGGTGCTGGTGCGGCCGTCCTATGTGCTGGGTGGCCGGGGCATGGAGATCGTCTACGACGAGGAGACTCTGCGCGGCTACATCACCCGCGCCACCGAGTTGTCGCCGGCTCATCCTGTGCTGGTTGACCGTTTCCTGGAGGACGCGATCGAGATCGACGTGGACGCCCTCTGCGACGGCACGGAGGTCTACATCGGCGGCGTCATGGAGCACATCGAGGAGGCCGGTATCCATTCCGGGGACTCGGCGTGTGCGCTGCCCCCCGTGACCCTGGGCCGCAGCGACGTCGAGGCGGTCCGACGGGCTACCGAGGCCATTGCCTTCGGCGTCGGTGTGGTCGGGCTGCTCAATGTGCAGTACGCGCTCAAAGACGATGTGCTCTATGTGTTGGAGGCCAACCCGCGGGCGAGTCGCACCGTGCCGTTCGTCTCGAAAGCCACTGCTGTTCCACTGGCCAAAGCCTGCGCGCGGATCATGCTGGGCGCCAACATCGCCCAGCTTCGCGCCGAGGGGGTGTTGGCGCGCACCGGCGACGGTGGGACCACCGCCAGCCACGCCCCGGTGGCGGTCAAGGAGGCTGTTCTGCCGTTCCACCGGTTCCGCAAGGCCGACGGAAGCCAGATCGACTCGCTGCTCAGCCCGGAGATGAAGTCCACCGGCGAAGTGATGGGGATCGCCCGTGACTTTGGCAGCGCGTTCGCCAAGAGCCAGACCGCCGCTTACGGCTCTTTGCCGACGCAGGGCACCGTGTTCGTCTCGGTGGCCAACAGAGACAAACGCTCGCTCGTCTTCCCCGTCAAGCGGCTCGCCGATCTCGGGTTCCGCGTGCTGGCCACGGCGGGAACCGCGGAAATGTTGCGGCGCAACGGAATTCCGTGCGATGAAGTGCGAAAACATTTCGAACAACCGACTGGACCCGAACCCAGTTTGTCGGCGGTCGACGCGATCCGGGCCGGCGAGGTCGACATGGTGATCAATACCCCGTACGGCAACTCCGGACCCCGCATCGACGGCTACGAGATCCGCTCGGCCGCAGTGTCGATGAACATCCCGTGCGTGACGACGGTGCAGGGTGCGTCGGCGGCGGTGCAGGGCATCGAAGCCGGCATCCGCGACGATATCGGCGTGATGTCGCTGCAGGAATTACACAGCGCGCTGGGGTCTTGAGGATGGGCGGGTTTGGCCACCGCCTGTCCCGCGCCGTGGCGCAACGGGGTCCGCTGTGCGTGGGTATCGACCCGCACCCTGGACTGCTGAGCGCCTGGGGGCTACCGGTCGACCCCGACGGTCTGGCCCGGTTCAGCGACATCTGCCTGAGAGCGTTCGAGGGTTTTGCCGTCGTCAAGCCACAAGTGGCGTTCTTCGAGGCGTACGGGTCGGCGGGATACCGGGTGCTCGAGCACACGATCGCCGGACTGCGAGAGGGCGGCGTGCTCGTTCTCGCCGATGCCAAGCGGGGCGATATCGGCTCGACCATGGCGGCCTATGCCGAGGCCTGGGCGGGGGACTCGCCGCTGGCCGCGGACGCCGTCACCGCCTCGCCCTACCTGGGCTTCGGATCCCTGCAGCCGCTGCTGGACACGGCGCGAGAACGCGACCGTGGGGTTTTCGTCTTGGCGGCCACATCCAATCCCGAAGGCGCATCCGTTCAGCGCGCCGTGGTGAGGGGGCGAGACGCGAACCGATCGGTGGCCCAGTCCGTCGTCGACGCCGCGGCGGCGGTCAACGAACAGACGTGCCCCCCCGGCGGGAACGGCTCGGTCGGCGTGGTCGTGGGTGCGACGCTGACCGATCCGCCCGATGTCAGCGCGCTGCGCGGGCCCGTGCTGGTCCCCGGGGTAGGGGCCCAGGGCGGCCGTCCCGAGGCGCTGGCGGGCCTCGGCGGGGCGCTACCCGGGCAGCTTCTGCCGGCCGTGTCGCGCGAGATACTGCAGGCCGGGCCCGAAGTCGCCGCGCTGCGTGGGGCCGCCTCGCGGATGCGTGATGCCCTCGCCTACTTGAACGAAGCGTGAACGCTTGAACGAAGCGTGAACGAAGGTCGGTCCCGACCGGCCCGGATGCCAGCCTGCCGTCAGATGGCCCGGTATTTGGGTTGCATCCGGATCGGCGCGACACGCCCGAAGAGCGGTGACCAGCGAAAAATTTCTGCATGGATCGGGCTCACGCGGGGGCCGCACCGGCCGACAATGGTCCGGGTAGCTCGTAATTCTCATCCGCGGTTCGTGAATACCATCGATATGCAGGGCTTTTAGTCGTATTCGTGGCCGGTGGAGCGGCGTGGAGGTGCTTGTGAGTACGGTCGGCAACTCCTCGGCGGCGCCCTGCACGCTGGGCTTTTGAGGCGTCAACCCGGGGGTGGGGTTAGCGTTAGTCAGCCCGCGTGGGTACGGTCGTGCTCGCTGGCTGGTTGTCGACCAGCCGAGACAAACCACATGATGAGACGGAGGATCCCGTGGCGCTTCCCCAGTTGACTGATGAACAGCGCGCGGCAGCGTTGGAGAAGGCTGCTGCCGCGCGTCGAGCGCGTGCCGAACTCAAGGATCGGCTCAAGCGCGGCGGCACCAACCTCAAGCAGGTTCTCAAGGATGCCGAGTCCGACGAGGTGTTGGGCAAGATGAAAGTCTCCGCACTGCTGGAGGCTCTGCCCAAGGTCGGCAAGGTCAAGGCCCAGGAGATCATGACCGAGCTCGAGATCGCCCCGACCCGCCGGCTGCGCGGCTTGGGCGATCGTCAGCGCAAGGCCCTGCTGGAAAAGTTCGACTTCACGTCCTAGGCGATCGGTGAAGGACCGGCCGAGGGGCCGGGCGGCCGCGATGAGCGCTCGCGCGAAGAGCTTGTGAGCGCGCGATGACACGCATCGTCGTGCTGTCCGGTCCCTCTGCCGTCGGGAAGTCCACCGTCGTGCGCTGCTTGCGCGAACGGCTTCCCGAGCTTTTTTTCAGCGTGTCGATCACGACGCGAGCGCCGCGTCCGGGAGAAGCGGACGGCGTCGACTATTCGTTTGTGACCGAGGAGCGGTTCCAGGAACTCATCGACCAAGGGGAGTTGCTGGAGTGGGCGGAGATCCACGGCGGTTTACACCGCTCCGGAACGCCCGCGGGACCGGTGCGAGCGGCCGAGGCCGCAGGTAGGCCCGTGCTGATCGAGGTCGACCTGGCCGGCGCCCGGGCCGTCAAGCAGGCGATGCCGGAGGCCCTCACGGTGTTCCTGGCTCCGCCCAGTTGGGAGGCGCTGGAAACCCGGCTGTCCAGCCGCGGCACGGAGTCACCCGAAGTGATGGCCCGCAGGTTGCAGACGGCGAGGGCCGAGCTGGCCGCCCAGGGCGACTTCGACAAGGTCGTCGTCAACAGCCAATTGGATTCTGCCTGCTCGGAATTGGTATCCTTGCTGGTGGCCCACACGGCGGTGCCCCGCGATCGACCCTGATTGCCGCCCGGGACGTGTCCAAAACGTATCAACCGAAACCGCAGGAGACCTTCTACGTGAGTACCCCGCACGCCGCCCGGCTGGCAGCCGCGGATCTCGATCCGTCGGCCCCCGGCGCCTATGACACGCCCCTGGGCATCACGAATCCGCCTATCGACGAGTTGTTGGACCGTGCATCGAGCAAGTACGCGCTGGTGATCTACGCCGCCAAACGCGC
>JAHZJB010000140.1 GCA_022601135.1 Actinomycetes bacterium
CAGTTTGGTCAGCGCCTCGCGATAGGGCTCACCGAACTCCTCGGGGATGGCGGCCTCGAGCACCGAGAGCGCCTGGCCCACCTTCATCGCGCCGCCCTTGAGCTCGCCGAGCACGGTGAACAGCTGCTGGGCGGCCTTGTCCATCAACTCGGCGTTGACCTCGTCCCTGGACTTACCGGTGAGGCGTTTGCCGATGCCCAGTGCGGCCCGGCCGGCCATACCCACCGGCAGCGAGGCCAGCTTTGCGTTGCGTGCGGTGCGCCCCCGCTTGATGTCACTCACAAGTCCATCATCCACCACCGAGCCCAACTTCTACCCGCGTAGTTGAGAACGGTGGGTGTCAACATGTGCATCGGGGGTGCCGCGACCATCTGCGGGCCACGATTGCCCCCTTGGTGAGGTCGAACTCCAGCGTCGCGCCGAGCGAGGAAGGCGGATTCAGCCGGGCCGCCCCCGCGGCGGCGCGCGGGTCCGCGCCGCCGGGCGGGCCCCCGCCCATCGCGCGGACGACGTGGTCGACCTCGCTGAGGGCCAATGCCGCGGTCGCCAGAACGGTCGCCCGATCAGCGGTGCCCACGGTGCGGCACAGCTGCGCCGCGACCGCCGGCCAGGCCTCGTCGCGGTCACTGCGATGCAGGTCAGCGCAGCGCAGGCAACTCGTGACGCCGGGTATCACCAGCGGGCCGACCAAGCCGGCGCCATCGCGCACCCGCACCGTCAGGTGGGGCACTCCAGCCTGGTGTAGGTCCCGCACCACCCGCGGATCAGCGACCAGGTAGTCGGTCAGCACGGCGAGGTCCGCGCCGCCGGCCCGAGCATGGGTTCTGCTGGTTTGTCTGATGCGCACGCCCGAGCACCGCAGCGACGCGATGAGCAGGTCCGACAATGGGCCGCTGCCGTGGACCTGGATCGTGGCGGCCCGAGCCCGCCGGCCCGCCGCCACCGTGACCACGCCATCCTCGACCAGCTGGGTGACCAGGGCCGTAACGAGGGCCGGGTCGGCGCCTCGATCGGAGGCCAGCGTGTGCAGTTCGGTGATCGTCGCGGTGGACTGTAGCGCCCGTAGCAGCTCAGCGAGTAGATGGGCGGCAAGCTTTGGCGGCGGGTGTACGACGATTGCGCGCCGTGGATCCCAGCCCACCTGGATGGTGCCGTCGGGCCGGGAAAGCACCGGCGTTGCCGGGTTGAGCGCGTATCGCTTCATCAGACGACAGTGGCACGAGTGAACGACCCCGAGCCGAGTTATCCACAGGGCGCGTTCCGGCGCCCGTCACTGCTGGGGGCTATCGGATCCGTCGTCGTCGCGGGCCGGGTTCCGGTTGAGGTCATCGGCCTGGTCCAGGGCCTGTTCGATGGCACTGTCCAAGCCGCTGGTGTCCCCACCGATCATGCTGTCGATGAAGCCGGCGGGCTCATCCAGGTCCGATGCGCTCGGCAACAGGTCAGGGTGCTGCCAGACCCCGTCGCGGGCGTCGGCGCCGACGGCGCGGGTCAGCTTTTCCCACAGCGCTGCGGCTTCTCTCATCTTGCGCGGCCGCAGTTCCAGCCCCACCAACGTGGCGAACGTCTGCTCGGCCGGTCCTCCGGTGGCCCGCCGGCGACGCAACGTCTCGCTGAGGGCCGGCGTGCCGGGGATTCGGTCTCCGAGGGCGTCGGAGACCACGGTTTGCACCCAGCCTTCGATCAGAGCCAGCAGGGTTTCCAGCCGGTCGAGCGCGGCGGTCTGCTCCGGGGTGGCCTTCGGTTCGAAGATGCCCTGGTTGAGTAGCTGCTCCATCTCGGCAGGGTCGGTCAGCGAGGCGGGGTTGAAGCCGCGCGCGAACTCCTCGATGCCGCTCATGTCGATCTTGGTGCCCTTGGCGAACGCCTCGACGGTGGCCAGTAGCTGGGTGGAAAGCCACGGGACGTGGCTGAACAACCGGTGGTGCGCGGCCTCGCGGGCGGCCAAGAACGTGACGATCTCGCTGCGCGGCTGCTCGAGACCCTCGGCGAAGGACTCGACCGCTTCGGGCATCAGTGCCGCGATTCCCTTGGGCCCCAACGGTAGTCCGATGTCGGTGGAGGTCAACACTTCTCGGGACAGCTTGCCCAACGCCTGGCCCAGCTGGGAGCCGAACGCCATGCCGCCCATCTGGGACATCATGGACATCAGCGGGCCGGCCATGGCCTGGGCCTCCTCGGGCAGCGCCGAGGCCCACACCGTCGAGATCTGCTCGGCGACTGGATCGCACAACCGCTTCCAGGTGTCCAGCGTGTTGTCGATCCAGTCGGTCGGGGTCCATGACGCGGCCCGGGTGGTCCCGGCGGGCAACGGGGTTGCCCCGTCCAGCCACGTCTCGGCCAGCCGGACAGCTTCGGAGATCGCGGTGCTGGTCTGCTCCGTCACCGGTGCCACGAAACCGATCGAGTTCGCCGCGAGCTTGCGGGCCAGGTCGTAGTTGACCGGTCCGGAACCGGGTCCGGCGGCCATCGCGTTGCCCGCACCGCTGAACATCTCGCCGAGCTTGCTGAAGATCTGACCCAGTTGCGACATGTCGAACTCGCCGCCGCCGAAGGCCCCCCCGAAGGGGTCGCCATCGGAGCCGGAGTCCTTTTTGCGTTTGTCCCGCTCGGGGTCATCCCCGGCGGAGAAGCCGAAAGGCGGGTCAGCCATGTCCTTAACCGTACTCACCGCGTCGGCATCGTGTGGCCATGCGGTCACGCTGTCAGCGAACCCCGCCGCGTGAACCTCTACTCTGGGCGGCGTGAACAGGCGGATTTCCACCCTGATCGTCGCGCTGGTGCCGATCCTGATCTTCGGCTTGTTGTTGTCGGTGGTAACGGTGCCCTACGTAGCGCTGGGACCCGGCCCGACGTTCGACACACTCGGAGAGGTCGACGGCAAGCAGGTCGTCGAGATCGAGGGCGCCGACCTGCACCCGACCTCGGGGCACCTGAACATGACGACAGTGTCGCAGCGTGACGGTCTCACGCTGGGGCAGGCCCTCGTTTTCTGGGCCTCGGGTCGCGATCAGCTGGTCCCGCGAGATCTCGTGTACCCGCCGGACAAATCGAAGGAAGAGATAGACGACGCGAACAGCCAGGACTTCCGGCAGTCTGAGGACAGCGCCGAGTACGCGGCGCTGCACTACCTGAAGTACCCGATGGCCATCACCGTGCGCAGCGTGGACTCCGACGGGCCGTCGACAGACAAGCTGCAGCCCGGGGACGCGATTGCCGCGGTGAACAACACACCGGTTTCCAACCTGGATGAATTCCAGGAGATTCTCGAGGGCACCAAACCCGGCGACACCGTCGCCATCGACTATCGGCGAAAGAACGGCCCCGACGGAACCGTCGACATCACGCTCGGAAAACACCCGGAACGAGACCAGGGCCGGCTCGGGGTCGGTGTGCTCGACGCGCCATGGGCCCCGTTCACCGTCGACTTCAACCTGGCCAACGTGGGCGGCCCCTCTGCGGGTCTGATGTTCAGCCTGGCCGTCATCGACAAGCTGACCACAGGTGACCTCAACGGTTCCAAGTTCGTGGCCGGCAGCGGCACGATCACCGGCGACGGCAAGGTCGGCTCGATCGGAGGCATCACCCACAAGATCGTTGCGGCCGGCGACGCTGGCGCCAGTGTCTTTCTGGTCCCTGCGGAAAACTGCGCCGAGGCCAAGTCAGCCGAGGTAAGCGGCGTCGAGTTGCTCAAGGTGGATACCCTGGAGCAGGCCATTGACTCACTGCGCACACTTTCTGCTGGTGGCGAACCCCCCCGCTGCTGACCTGACCCACTCGGGCGGGTGCGTAGAGTTAGAGCTGACGCATCGCAGTATCGCGACTATCTGCGCCTGAACAATTGCTGGGAATGTTCGAGACTGGAGTGATCGAGTGGGAATGCGGCCCGCGGCGAAGATGCCGAAGTTGACGCGACGAAGCCGGCTTCTGATAGGCCTGTCGGCGGCCGCGGTGGTCCTGTTGTTGTTCGGCCCCCGCCTCATCGACACGTACGTCGACTGGCTGTGGTTCGGTGAACTGGGTTACCGATCGGTGTTCACCACGCAGGTGGTAACCCGAGTCGTCCTCTTTTTCGTCGTCGCGATCCTGTTCGGTGCCATCGTGTTCGCCGCCCTGGCGCTCGCGTATCGCACTCGGCCGGTGTTTGTGCCCACGGCAGGGCCCGACGACCCGGTTGCGCGCTACCGGACCGCAGTGATGGCCCGCCTGCGCCTGGTGGGCATCGGGGTGCCGGCGTTCATCGGTGTACTCGCGGGCTTCGTGGCCCAGAGTTATTGGGGGACCGTGCAGCTGTTCCTGCACGGCGGCTCTTTCGGCATCGCCGATCCGCAGTTCGGCATCGATCTCGGCTTCTATGCGTTCGACCTACCCTTCTACCGGCTGGTGCTGTCCTACCTGTTCGTCGCCACGTTTCTGGCATTTGTCGCCAATCTTCTGGGCCATTATCTGTTCGGCGGCATCCGACTGGCCGGGCGCAGTGGAGCGCTGAGCCGCGCGGCCCGCATCCAACTGATCAGCCTGGTGGGCATACTGATACTGCTCAAAGCGGTCGCCTACTGGTTCGATCGCTACGAACTGCTCAGCCACACCCGTGGCGGCAAGCCGTTTACCGGTGCCGGCTACACCGACATCAACGCGGTGTTGCCCGCGAAGCTAATCCTGCTGGCCATCGCGGTCATCTGCGCAGCGGCGGTCTTCTCCGCTATTTTCCTGCGTGACTTGCGGATTCCCGCGATCGGTGTGGTGCTGCTGCTGCTGTCGTCGCTGATCATCGGGGCGGGCTGGCCGCTACTGGTCGAGCAGTTCAGCGTCCGGCCCAACGCCGCGCAAAAAGAAAGCGAGTACATCAGCCGAAGCATCACCGCAACCAGACAGGCCTACGGGCTCACCGACGACGTGGTGACTTACCGCAACTACCCGGGTGACGCACCTGCGACCGCGCAGCAGGTGGCCGCTGACCGGGCGACCACGTCCAACATCAGAGTGCTTGACCCGAATATCGTCAGCCCGGCGTTCACCCAATTCCAGCAGGGAAAGAACTTCTACTACTTCCCCGATCTGCTGAACATGGACCGCTACGTCGACGACGACGGCAACCTGCGTGACTATGTGGTGGCCGCGCGCGAGCTCAACCCCGACCGGCTGATCGACAACCAGCGGGACTGGATCAACCGCCACACAGTCTTCACCCACGGCAACGGATTCATCGCCTCGCCGGCCAACACGGTGCGCGGGGTGGCCAACGATCCCAACCAGAACGGCGGCTACCCGGAGTTCCTGGCCAGCGAGGTCGGCGCGAACGGTGAGGTCATCTCCCCGGGGCCCGCGCCGCTGGATCAGCCCCGCATCTACTTCGGTCCGGTGATCGCCAATACGCCGGCCGACTACGCAATCGTCGGTGAGAACGGTGCACCGCGCGAGTACGATTACGAAAACAACGTCGAGACCAAGAACTACACCTATACCGGGGCCGCCGGCGTGTCTCTTGGTAACTGGATTGCGCGCAGCGTTTTCGCCGCGAAATTCGCCGAGCGGAACTTCCTGTTCTCCAACGTGATTGGCGCCAACAGCAAGATCCTGTTCAACCGCGATCCAGCTTTCCGGGTGAAGGCCGTGGCCCCATGGCTGACCACTGACTCGGCGGTGTATCCCGCGATCGTGAACAAGAAAATGGTGTGGATCGTCGATGGCTACACCACGCTGGACAACTACCCGTACTCCAAGCTGACGTCGCTGTCGGCGGCGACGACCGACTCCAACGAGGTGGCGTTGAACCGTTTGCAGCCCGACAAGCAGGTTTCCTACATCCGAAACTCGGTCAAGGCGACCGTCGATGCCTACGACGGCACGGTGACGTTGTACGCGCAGGATGAGCAGGACCCGGTGCTGCAGGCGTGGATGAAGGTCTTCCCCGGGACCGTCCAGCCCAAGAGTGACATCACTCCCGAATTGCAGGCGCACCTGCGCTACCCCGAGGAACTATTCAAGGTGCAGCGCTCGCTGCTGGCCAAGTACCACGTCGACGACCCGGTGACGTTCTTCGCGGGGTCGGACCGCTGGGACGTCCCACTGGACCCGAACCCCACGGCCAGCAGCTATCAGCCGCCGTACTACATCGTCGCCAAGGACCTTGCCAAAGACACCAGCGAGGCGTCGTTCCAGCTGACCAGCGCGATGAACCGATTCCAACGGGACTTTCTGGCTGCCTACATCAGTGCCAGTTCCGACCCCGATACCTATGGCAAGCTCACGGTTCTGACGATCCCGGGCCAGGTCAACGGCCCCAAGCTCGCGTTCAACGCGATCAGCACCGACACCGCGGTCAGCCAGGACCTAGGCGTCATCGGCCGGGACAACACGAACCGGATCCGCTGGGGCAATCTGTTGACTCTGCCGATGGGTCAGGGCGGGCTTCTGTATGTCGCCCCGGTGTACGCGTCGCCGGGGACAGGTGACGCGGCATCCACGTATCCGCGCCTGATTCGGGTCGCGATGATGTACCGAGACAAAATCGGCTACGGGCCGACCGTCAGGGACGCACTGACCGATCTGTTCGGTAAGGGGGCCGACGCTACGGCTACCGGGCCGGCCCCCACCGATGTCCCTGCTGGTCAGCCCGCAGCGGGACCGCCCGGCAACCAGCAACCTGCTGCGACGCCGCCGGCGAATGCATCCGGTCAGAGTCCTCAGGCCCAACCCGAGGCCCCTGCCGCCGTTCCGCCGTCCGGTCCGACCGAGTTGTCGGGCGCGAAAGCGGCTGCACTGCAGGACGTCAACTCCGCACTCGATGCGCTGCAGGAGGCGCAGCGCAGTGGTGACTTCGCCAAGTACGGTGAAGCGCTGCAGCGCCTCGACGACTCCATCAGCAAATACAAGTCGGCCGAGTAGCCACCTCGCCCCCGCCCCGCGGGCTAGCCACCTCGCCCCCGCTCCCGCCCCCGCCCCCGCGAGCGCGCGTAGTAACAGGGTTATGTCGCGTGTTGTGGCTCAGAATCGCGACGTCCCCCTGTTGTCGTTAGAGGGCTTGGTGTCCCAAGACAACGAGGAGGACGTCGTGGTCAACGATAATGCTTTGTCCCGTGGAGA
>JAHZJB010000141.1 GCA_022601135.1 Actinomycetes bacterium
ACGTTGGCGCGCAACACATCAAGTAGACGTCCCCGCACTTGACGATCGGTACCCGCATAGCGTTGTGGGCTGCGCGGCGGCCCGGGGCTGTCGGGGAAGCCCAGTGACCGCCACGCGCAACGGCGCAACGGGCACAGGCCGCAGCGTGGATTACGTGCCGTGCACACTGTCGCGCCCAACTCCATCAGCGCGGCCGAGAAATCGGGGGCCGTTGCGTCGCCGGGAAGCAGGGCGGCGACATCGTCGAGGTCACGAGCAGACGGCGAGGCGGCGTCGCCACGGCCGTGTACGGCTCTGGCCACTACCCGCCGGACATTAGTGTCGACGACGGGGACCGCCTGGCGGTAGGCGAAGCAGGCAACTGCCCGTGCCGTGTAGGTCCCCACACCGGGAAGTGACAACAGAATGTCGACATCCATCGGCACGGCGTCGCCATGCTCGGTGGCGATGACTGTCGCGCATTCGTGCAACCGCTTGGCCCGCCGCGGGTAGCCGAGTTTTCCCCATGCCCGCAGGATGTCGCCCGCACTGGCGGCCGCGGTCTTCGACGGGGTGGGCCACCGTTCGATCCATTCCGGCCAAATCCGTTCCACCCGGGTAACCGGGGTCTGCTGCAGCATGAACTCACTGACCAGAATTTGCCAGGCGGTGACGCCGGGCCGTCGCCACGGAAGATCGCGCTGCGTGCGCTGATACCAGCCAATGAGCTCTTTCGGATCTATGATCGACCTCCGCTCAGGCACAATGACCGACATGCCCAACACGAATCCGCTGACCGCCTGGAAGGCACTCAAAGAGGGTAACGAGCGCTTCGTCGCCGGTAAGCCGGAGCATCCCAGTCAAAGCATCGAGCACCGGGCCAGCCTGGCCGCTGCGCAGAAACCCACTGCGGTGCTGTTCGGCTGCGCCGACAGCCGGGTCGCCGCCGAGATCATCTTCGACCAGGGGCTCGGCAACATGTTCGTCGTGCGCACCGCGGGTCACGTCATCGACAGGTCGGTACTCGGCTCGATCGAGTACGCCATCACCGTCTTGAAGGTGCCCTTGATCGTCGTTCTCGGGCACGACAGCTGCGGCGCGGTCGCGGCGACACTGTCGGCGTTGGACGACGGGGCGATTCCGGGTGGCTACGTGCGCGACGTCGTGGAGTTGGTCATGCCGTCCATCCTGCTTGGCCGTCGTGACGGCCTCACGCGGGTCGACGAGTTCGAGGCCAGACATGTCGCCGAGACCGGCAACCAGCTGCTGAGCAGGTCGACTGCGATCGCCGACGCGGTCAATGCGGGCGACCTGGCGATCGTCGGTCTGACCTATCAGCTGGCCGACGGGAAAGTGGTCTTGCGCGACCATATAGGCGATATCGGCGAAGGCTGACAAGCGACACGCCGGGCAACATCGGACAGGGTCCGATGAGGTGGCCTTACCGTGATGTTGTGTTGGATCTAGAACCGCATGGCCCACTGCCCACCCAGATCTACTGGCGACGTAGGGCGTTGGCGCTCGGGATCGCTGTGCTCGTCATCGGGGTGATCGCAGCAATCGTCGCCGTGGTGGTGATGAACAGCACCGGTTCAGAACAGCCGACCGCGAACGACTCGCCGGACGCCCAGGTGGCCGGCGCGGCCCTGCCGGGGGAGAACCCCGAGGTCAACTCGCCGATCCAGCCGCCTGCTCAAGATGCGCCGCCGCCGACTGCGACTCCCACCGCCGCAGTGGTCCCGCCGCCGATCCTGCAGGAGGGGGACGACTGCCCCGATTCGGCTCTGGCGGTCAAGGGCATCACCAACGTGCCGCAGTACGTTGTCGGCGACCAACCCAAATTCACCATGGTCGTGACCAACATCGGCCTGGTCGCCTGCCAGCGAGACGTGGGCGCTGCGGTCCTGGCTGCTTACGTGTATTCGCTGGACAATCAGCGGCTGTGGTCCAACCTGGACTGCGCACCCTCCAACGAGACGTTGATCAGGACGTTTCAACCCGGCGAGCAGGTCACGACCGAGGTGACGTGGACCGGGATGGGCTCGGCTCCCAACTGCCCGCTGCCGCGCCAGCCCATTGGCCCGGGCACCTACAACCTGGTGGTTCAGTTGGGCAACCTGCGTTCTGCCCCTGTTCCGTTCATGCTTGCGCAGCCCGCCGCGCAGCCGAATCAGGCACCCGTCGACGGCGCCCCGCACATGCCGGTCCCGGGTCCGGTCGGCTGACCAACCTCAACGAGGCGAGCCGGCCGGCGATCGTGGATTCGGCGAGCTGAGTTAGCTCGGTAGCCGCGCGAACTCACCGCAGTGTCCTGCGCCTCGGTGGTGGACGGATAACCCAAGACCCTGGCCAGGGTGGTGAAGTCGAGTAGTTGACCGTCTGATAGCTCGTCGAGCTGTTCGAGAGTGGCGCTGACCTGAACAGCTGTCGGCGCATCGCGGTGGGCGTGGTAATCGCGCACGATCAGTTCACGGTCGGCGTCGTTGTCGCCGACGAGCTCTTCCAGCTGCAGTTTGAGCTGGCGCCCCGAGGTGCCCAGCTCGACGACATCAGCGTCGATCTCGAGACTTATGCGGCGCACCATCTCCAGACGCTGTACGACGGTCAGTACGTCGCGCAGGGTCACGAAGTCCTCGATTTCAGCGGTCGAGAGCTGCCTGCTGACCTCGTCGAGGCGGGTCTTGTAGCGCTCGAGGGTGTCGATGGTCTGGTTGGCACGGGAGAGGATCGTCGCCGATTCGGGCACCACATGGCGCTCGCCGGCGACATAGACGGTCACGATGCTCATCGAGTGGCTGACCGATATCACGGGATAACCGGTCTGAATCGCGGCGCGCTCCGCAGAGCGGTGCCTGGTTCCGGACTCTTCGGTGGGGATGGACGGATCGGGCACCAACTGGACATTGGCTCGCAGGATGCGGCCGCCGTCGCTGGAGAGCACCACCGCACCGTCCATCTTGGACAGTTCGCGCAGCCGCGTGGGTGCATACCGGACGTTCAGCGAGAAGCCGCCGTCGCAAATGCTCTCGACGCTGTCGTCGTAACCGATCACTATCAATGCCCCGGTTTTGCCCCGCAGGATTCGCTCTAGGCCGTCGCGAAGGGCTGTTCCGGGCGCAAGCCGGGCGATGGTCTCCCGTAGTGTCGGGCGGGCGAGTTGAACGACGGTGCGAGCAGCGCGGCCCTTCGACTTCACGGCCATCGATTCTCCACGGATCGGTCCTCTGATCTGCCCCGGACGTGCATCAGTTGGCGCCATTCTCGCTGATGCTGCGCAGGACCCGCAACGCCGAGCCGATGTCGTCAGCCGAAACGACCCGCAGACCGGATGGCGCGGCGGTCACGCCTGCGGGCACCACCGCGCAGGTAAAGCCGAGCCGGGCCGCCTCGGCCAGCCGGCGTTCCATGCCGGTGACCCGCCGAAGATCCCCAGCCAGCCCGACCTCGCCGATCGCCACTGCGGTCGTCGGCATCGCCAGATCGATGGCTGCCGATGCGATCGCCAACGCCACGGCAAGGTCGGAGGACGAATCGGTCAGTCGCATCCCGCCGACAGTGGACAGGTAGATGTCGTTCGTACCCACGGGCAGTTTGGCCCGTTTCTCCAGCACCGCGGTGATCATGGCTGCGCGGGACGAGTCGATACCGCTGACCGCGCGCCGGGGGCTCCCGCTCGCCGGCGAGCCGATCAGCGCCTGTACCTCGCCGATCATCGGCCGCTTGCCGTCGAGCGTGACGGTGATCGCGGTGCCCGACACCGCCTTTGGCCGCTGGTCGATAAACAGGCCGGAGGGGTCGGCGACGCATTCGATGCCGTTGTCGTGCAACAGAAAACAGCCGACCTCGTCCGCCGGGCCGAATCGGTTCTTGACGCCGCGCACCATCCGCAGCGCCGACGTTCGGCCCCCCTCGAAGTGCAGCACAACGTCGACGAGGTGTTCGAGTGAGCGGGGCCCGGCGATGGCGCCGTCCTTGGTCACGTGCCCGACGAGAAGTATCGCAACCCCCGGCGAAGAGGCCTTGGCCACCCCGGTGAGGGCAGTCGTTACGGCCCGGACCTGAGTGACACCCCCGGTGACACCGTCGACCGCGGTGGTGGACATCGTCTGCACCGAGTCCACGACGACGAGGGAGGGTTGTACGGCCTCGATGTGCCCGAGCGCCGTCTGCAGGTCCGATTCGGCGGCCAGGTAGACCTCGTCGTGGGTGCACTCGGTGCGCTCGGCCCGTAGCCGGATCTGGCCGGCGGATTCCTCGCCGGACACATACAGCGCCCGCCGACCGGTCTGAGCCCAGCGGTGGACAACTTCGAGCAGCAGTGTCGACTTGCCGACCCCCGGATCACCTGCCATCAGCGTGACCGACCCGGGTACCAGGCCTCCGCCCAGAACCCGGTCCAGCTCGCTCACGCCGGTGCGAATGTGGCGGGTTGCGCCGGGGTCGACTGCACTGATCGGTACTGCGGGAGAGATCGGGACGACGGCCCGCCGGGGCGCCGTAGCGGCCGCCGCGGTCGATGCGACTTCCTCGACCGTGCCCCAGGTGCCACAGTCAGGGCAGCGACCGACCCATTTTGCCGTCATGTACCGGCATTCCGAACAACGGTACTGCGAGCGTGTTCTCGAGCCGGCGCGGGTCACGTGGTGACCGTAACCGGCGGGACCGACAGAAGCTCAGCGATAGGCGCTGTGTCGGGGACAGATGTAGCTCGACGCCGCAGCGGTCTCAGTGACCACCGCCGGAGTGACCGGACGAATCCCCGGCCCCGGCGCTGTCGTCACGACGTGGCGCCTCACCGGCTGAGACGGGCACGCCGATGGTGGTTTCACCGGCCTTCTCGAAGGTGAAGGTGAAGTCATAGGTCAGGCCGTTGGTGATGGGCTTGGACAGCTCCACGGCGGCCTCCGCGGAGTCCGCAGCCTCGATCGTCTCCAGCGGTGTGGGCTGGCCGTCGGGGGTGCCGACCACCAGAGTGCCGGTAGCGGGTACGTCGGTGTCGCCCGTCAAGGTCACACTCCCGACATCGGAGGTGATCGAAACGAGCTTGTCGTTCACGTCGGGCGAGACGTTGGCGGCAACGAAGATCAACTCCACTTCGCGGCCCGGCTCGATGTAGTCGGTGGTCTGGGTGCCGCGCAGATGGATGTTGCGCAGCGCGATCTCGCCCGCGCCACCGCTGACGCCGTTGATGGCCGGCTCCATGGTGGCGGTCTGGGAGATCTGACCGGCGCCACAGGCGCTCAGCGCGATGGCTGTGGCCAACCCACCCGCCGCCAAGGCGGAGGTTGAACGCCGGCGGTTTGCGCGAGTGCGCCTGTTGAAAGGGTTCACTGGGGCCTCCTGCTCGGCCGACTGGGCGACGTGGCGCGCCGGGTCAAGAGTAGTTCCGGCGGTTCGACTATGCAGAGTAGTAGCTGAAGAAAGACCGCGGTAGCGCAGGGCCGATGCGCGTTGTCAACAGCGCCGTGTCGACGTTGCCGGTAGGCGGACCGCGATCATCGGGCGGTGGCACCAGCTGCCCGGCGTTGCACGGATTCGGCGGTCTGTCAACCCCTAGTCTCCACCGACTGTGCCCCTGACCTGCACCGTTGATCGGCACCCTCGGGCGGCCCGTGTTAACATTGTGGGGTGAAAGGGGCTCCAAACTGATGATTTTCAAGGTCGGAGACACCGTTGTGTATCCACACCATGGTGCTGCGTTGATCGAAGCGATCGAAACCCGGACCATCAAGGGGGAACAAAAGGAATACCTCGTCCTGAAGGTCGCGCAGGGGGATCTCACCGTTCGGGTACCTGCTGATAATGCCGAGTACGTGGGCGTGCGCGATGTCGTCGGGCGGGAGGGCCTGGACAAGGTCTTTCAGGTGCTGCGCGCCCCGCATACCGAAGAGCCCACCAACTGGTCGCGCCGGTACAAAGCCAATCTTGAGAAGCTGGCTTCCGGTGACGTGAACAAGGTGGCCGAGGTAGTGCGCGACCTTTGGCGTCGGGACCAGGAGCGCGGGTTGTCAGCCGGCGAGAAGCGGATGCTGGCCAAGGCGCGGCAGATTCTGGTGGGCGAGTTGGCGCTCGCCGAGAACACCGATGACGAGAAGGCTGCGACCATCCTGGACGAGGCACTGGCCGCCGCCTCCTGACGGCGCTGATGTCGATCCCGCGGATCGGGCTCGGCACCGACGTACATCCCATCGAAGCTGGGCGTCCGTGCTGGTTGCTGGGCCTGCTGTTCGAAGCTCATGACGGCTGCGCCGGGCACTCGGACGGCGACGTGGCGGCGCATGCGCTCTGTGATGCGCTCCTATCGGCGGCGGGCCTGGGTGACATCGGCGAAGTATTCGGAACCGACCGGCCCGAGTGGCGTGGTTGCAGCGGCGCCGACATGCTCCGGCACGTGCACTCGCTGCTGACCGGCGCCGGGCTGCGGGTGGGGAATGCCGCTGTGCAGGTCATCGGCAACAGTCCGAAGATCGCCCCACGTCGCACCGAGGCGCAGCGGGTGCTGTCCGAACTTCTGGACGCTCCGGTGTCGGTGTCGGGGACCACCACCGATGGCCTCGGCCTGACCGGAAGGGGAGAGGGTCTGGCGGCGATAGCCACGGCCCTGGTGATAGCCAAGCGGTCGGCAAATGACAATCAGGTCTGAATAGGCCGGTAAGCTGGCCCGTCGTGACCGAACGCCCCGCATCTGGCATGCGGCTCTACGACACCTTGTCTGGCGGTGTGCGCGATTTCGTGCCACTTCGGTCCGGCCACGTTTCGATCTATCTGTGCGGCGCGACCGTGCAGGGCCTGCCCCACATCGGGCATGTCCGCAGTGGTGTCGCGTTCGACGTCCTTCGTCGATGGTTGACCGCAAAAAACTACGACGTCGCATTCATTCGCAACGTCACCGACATCGACGACAAGATCCTGCACAAAGCCGCCGACGCCGGACGTCCGTGGTGGGAATGGGCCGCGACCTACGAGCGGGCGTTCACCGCCGCTTACAACGCACTGGGGGTGCTACCACCGTCCGCGGAGCCGAGGGCGACTGGACATGTCACCCAGATGGTCGAACTGATCGAGAAACTGATCGACCGGGGACACGCCTACACCGGGGCCGGAGACGTGTATTTCGACGTCGCCACGCTGCCCGCATACGGCAGGCTCTCCGGCCACAAGCCCGATGACGTCCACCAGGGGGAGGGCGTCGCGACCGGCAAACGCGATCAGCGCGATTTCACGTTGTGGAAGGGCGCCAAGCCGGGCGAACCGTCGTGGCCGACGCCATGGGGACGCGGCCGTCCCGGCTGGCACACAGAATGCGTCGCGATGTGCGAAGCGTATCTCGGCCCGGAATTCGACATCCATGCCGGTGGAATGGATTTGGTGTTCCCGCACCATGAGAACGAGATCGCGCAGGCCGAAGCGGCCGGGAGCGGGTTCGCCCGGTTCTGGCTGCACAACGGCTGGGTCACGATGGGCGGCGAGAAGATGAGCAAATCATTGGGCAATGTTCTGGCGATACCTGCTGTGCTGCAACGGGTTCGCGCCGCAGAGCTGCGCTACTACCTGGGCAGTGCGCACTACCGGTCCATGCTCGAGTTCTCCGAGAACGCGCTGCAGGACGCGGCGAAGGCGTACGCGGGTATCGAAGACTTCCTGCACCGGGTCCATAGCCGCGTCGGCGCGGTGGTTCCCGGTGAATGGACCGCCAAGTTCGGTGCGGCACTCGACGACGATCTCGCGGTACCCGCAGCGCTCGCCGAGGTCCACGCCGCCCGGGCGGAGGGCAACCGGGCACTGGATGCCGGGGACCACGAGACGGCACTCGCGCAGGCGCGGTCGATCCGGGCGATGATGGGCATACTCGGTGCCGACCCCTTGGACGAGC
This sequence comes from Actinomycetes bacterium, assembly GCA_022601135.1. Taxonomy (GTDB): domain Bacteria; phylum Actinomycetota; class Actinomycetes; order Mycobacteriales; family Mycobacteriaceae; genus Mycobacterium. The sequence goes on from JAHZJB010000141.1 coordinate 7,853, forward strand.
ACTGGGAGTCGCGCGACGAAACCTCGGCCGCGTTGGCGGCGGTCGACGTCCTCGTACACGCCGAGATCCGTCGGCGGGCCGATGCCCGAGCCGGCCGCGACTGGGCAGAAGCCGACGCGATCCGCGACCGACTCAAAGAGGCGGGAATCGAGGTCACCGACACCTCCGACGGCCCCCAATGGACACTCGTGGACGGGACGGACAAGTAATGGCGGGCAATTCTCAACGACGGGGCGCGGTACGCAAATCGGGCACCAAGAAGGGGCCCACGGTTGGCTCTGGGGGCGTGCGTCGTCGAGGACTCGAAGGCAAAGGTGCAACGCCGCCGGCACACAAGCGGCCGCATCACCCCGCCGGCAAGCGGGCGGCCAAGGCCGCCCGTAAGCAACAGGGCAAGCCACGTAGGCCTGCAAAATCTCAAGACGCCGAGATCGTCTTGGGCCGCAACGCGGTGCTGGAGTGCCTGCGCGCCGGGGCACCCGCGACTGCGCTGTATGTGGCGCTGGGAACCGACGCCGACGAGCGACTCACCGAAGCCGTGCAGATCGCCGCCGACAAGGGAATTTCGATCCTCGAGGTGGTGCGTCACGACCTGGACCGGATCGCGGGGAACGGTATGCACCAGGGCATCGCTTTGCAGGTACCGCCCTATGACTATGCCCATCCCGACGATCTACTCGCCGCCGCGAAAACTGGTGCCACACAACCGCTTCTGGTCGCCCTGGACAACATCTCCGACCCGCGCAATCTCGGCGCTATCATCCGCTCGGTTGCGGCGTTCGGCGGTCATGGAGTGCTCATCCCGCAGCGCAGATCCGCCTCGGTGACGGCGGTGGCGTGGCGGACCAGCGCGGGGGCGGCGGCACGCGTGCCCGTGGCCCGGGCGACGAATCTGAACCGCACCCTCAAGCAGTGGGCCGACTCCGGGCTGCAGATCATCGGCCTTGACGCCGATGGCTCAGCCGCACTCGACGAGCTTGACGGTGAAGGGCCGATCGTGGTCGTGGTGGGCTCGGAGGGCAAGGGCTTGTCCCGCCTGGTTCGGGAGAACTGTGATGCCGTGGCGTCCATCCCGATGGCCGGTCCGACCGAGTCTCTCAACGCATCGGTCGCAGCAGGTGTCGTGCTCGCCGAAATCGCCCGTCAGCGCAGGGTATAGAAACGTCAGCTCCACGGATCGGCGCGCCGCCACAGTGTGGGCAAGTGCAGTTCGACGCCGTCCTCGGTGGCGAGCTGGCTCAGCACCCGCATTGAAACGTCTAAATCGTCACCGGCATACGGCAACGCGCGTAGCGGCTTGTCCAGCGGGCGGAAGAAATCGTCCCAATGGGTCAGCACCGCCCGGCGCGCGCCGACCGTCCGCACTGTCTGGTTCCAGTACTCGGTGATGTATTCCGGGGGCTGCAGTCCGAGTTGACCGACGCCAAGATAGGCAACCTCGGCGCTCTGGCCGGCCAGTGCTTCCGGCACGAATCCGGCGCTCCCGACGATCAACATCCGTCGGCCGGTCGGGCGGTGGTGGACCAGCATGGACCACGCCTCGCCGCACTTGTAGTCCGACGCTTTGGCCGGCGGGACGACCGGGGCGGTGATGTCACCGGGGAAGCGATCCGGCGGGCAGTGGCTGCCTTCGATCAACGTGATGTCGTAGTTGCCCGCGGTGGCCTGTTCGCCGGAGGCGACCGTGACTATGTTTTCGAGGCCGTGACCGCGCCCGATCAGCGCCGCCGACGGACCACCCAGCAGGCTGGCGCCGGTCAACTGGGCGACGGCTGAGGAATCCATCGCGTGGTCGTAGTGGGTATGCAACGGAACCACCGCCTCGAGACGGGTGACGCCCAGCTCTGCCAGTCCGGCGTCGATCCGTGAAGGCGACGGCTTCAGTCGGCGGGTAGCGACCGTGGAAAGGCTTGGCCGGGAGAAGAATCCATCTGTGAGCACCGCAGAGCTGCCGTCGTCGACGAGCAGCGTCGTGACGCCGCCCCAGGCCACCGAGAGCGGGGTTGTCGGCGCCGCGGCAGGCACGCTGACGTAAGCGGAGTAGGCCTCGAGGTCGGGTCGGCCGGGCTTCAGGCGCATGACCTCACCCTATGCCGTGCCACGTCAGTAGACGTAGGTGTTCTCCGGCGGCTCGATCTGTTGTGCCGACTCGACGATCATCACCGGAACGTTCCCGAGTGAGGAATCATCCTGCCCGGCCGGGACTTTGCCCTCGACTTTTACCCAGGTGTCTTCCGGCAGTTGAGATACTTCTTCGGCTGCGGGCCCGTCGAGCGTGACACGGGCCAGCTGGCCGTCGGCTGCGCAGCACAGGATGACGATTCGGCCCAGGTCCGTGCGGTCCCCGTCTTTCATGGTGAATCCGGTGACCGTGACCAGCCGGTCATCCAACGATCTGTTCGAATCGCGTGCGTTGCGGACGAGTAATTCCGGTAGCGAGATCTCGGGCGCACGTTCGTCCGGCAACGGCGGATACGGGCGACGTAGTACGTCGGTTGAGACCTCGGTGACGGTGCGAAGCCCCGATTGCGCCCCGAGTGCCGGTGGGACGACGAAGCCAAGCAGCCCAATCGGCACCATCAGCAGCCAAAGCGCCCTCGAGCTGTGGCTGTGGTCGTGGTGGGCCCGCTGCTCGGGCCCGCGGCGGACGTCGCGGACGATCGCCACCAACGCCAACGCGATAAGGACTACCGCCGATGCGAACAGCCAAGGTTGCAGTGCCGGCTTGACGTAGCGCGTGTAGGCGCCGGTGATCGTGATGATCATCGTGCAGACGCCGACCAGCAGCAGCAGAGCGTTCTCGGATTCGCGGCTCACCGGTTGCCCAACAACAGCAGCCCCACACCGGTGGCCATGATTATCGCGACGAAGAAGGTGGCCGGGGCGAAGCGGACTGCGAACGCGCGGCCGAACATGCCGACCTGCATGGCGAACAGCTTGATGTCGATGGCGGGTCCCACTACCAGAAAGACGAGTCGCGGTAGCAGCGGCAGCATCGACAGGCTCGCCGCCACGAAGGCGTCGGCCTCGGAGCACAACGCCAGGATCACCGCGAGCAACGCCATCAATGCAATCCCGAGCAACAGCTGCCCGGCGATGTGCTCGAACACCCAAGGTGGCACGAGGATGTGCAACGCGGCCGCGGCGGCCGCGCCGATGACGAGATAGGAAGCGGCTTGGAGGAAGTCATGCCGGGCGGCCTCGGTGAACACTGTCCAGCGGGAACCGTCGTTTTCGTGGACCCGGGGAACCTGGCGGGTTATCCACCGGGCCCGACCGAAACGTGCCCACAGACCGCCCATGACCAAGGCGGTCAGCAGAGACGCCACGCAGCGTGCCAGCACCATCATCGGTTCGCCCGGAAACGCCACGGCAGTGGAGACCAGCACGATGGGATTGATGGCCGGGGCGGCGAGCATGAACGTCAGCGCAGCGGCGCCGACGGTGCCGGCGCCGAACAACCGGCGCGCGATCGGCACCGATCCGCACTCGCAGCCTGGCAGGGCCGCGCCACTGACACCGGCGGCCATGATCGCCATCGAGGGCCGACGCGGCAACCAGCGAGCCAACCGTTCGGGCGTCACCAAGGCCGCCACCGCGCCGCTAACCATCACGCCGAGGGCCAGGAAGGGCAGTGCCTGTACGAAAATCCCGCTGAAGACCGTGGCGGCGGTCGCCACGTCCGGTGTACCCGCGACCCAGCTGCGCAGTGTTCCGCCTGCCAATGCCAACCCGATGATGGCGGCGACCAGTACCTGCATGGAGCCGATACGCGCGCGCGTCGAGCGCGTAGAGGTTGTCTGGACGGCCACGGCGGCCATTGTGCCAGCCGCGTGGTCGAAGATCCCGCTCGCTGCGGCAGAAGGGATAGGGTGGGCTAATGTTTCTGCATGGATTTCTGGCCAAGGCGGCATCAGCCGTGGTCACGGGCGCGATAGGTGCCGCCGCCTATCAGGGCCTCCGTAAAGCGGCTGCGAAGGCGCCCGTTCGGGAGGCGTCAGTGACGGCAGCGACATGGGCGCTGCGCGGTGTCCGCAAGGCGGAGGAAGGTGCCGAGACCGCCCGGCTACAAGCGGCCGACATCGTCGCTGAGGCTCGCGAGCGCATCGGCGAGGAAGTCCCGCCGCCCGCTGTCGCTGATGCCGAGACCTCCCACGACCACTGATAGTTGTGCGGGCCCTGACCGTCGTCTCCGATGCTGCGGGCCGAATGCGCCTACAGGCCCCTTGGTTTCGCAACGACTCGGTGCGGGCGGTCGCCATCGAGGACGCCGTGGGCCAGGTCTCTGGCGTACGCGCCGTGCACGCCTACCCCCGCACGGCCTCGGTGGTCGTGTGGTACTCGCCCAAGCGCTGTGATCGTGATGCGGTGGTCGAGGCGATCCAGACCGCTGCTGGCGTGCCGCGGGAACTGGTTCCAGTGCGACCGCCCCGCTCCGCTGACATCGTCAACGCTGACGTGCTCCGGATGGCAGTCGGTGGGCTGGTACTGGTCCTTCTTGGGTTGCGCCGCTACGTTTTCGTTCGGCCCCCGCTGCTCGGTCCGACCAGCCGGCTCGCCGCGACCGGCGCCACGATCTTCACCGGCTATCCCTTTCTGCGCGGGGCGCTGCGAACCCTGCGTGGTAATCGCTCCGCCGGGACGGACGTACTGGTCAGCGCTGCCACCGTCGCGAGCTTGGTACTGCGCGAGAACGTCGTTGCCCTGACGGTTCTTTGGTTGCTCAATATCGGAGAGTACTTGCAGGATCTAACGCTGCGGCGCACCCGTCGGGCGATTGCCAACCTGCTGCAGGGCAGCCAGGACACGGCATGGGTCCGGCTGTCCGATGGAGCCGAAGTCGAAGTGGCGACCGCCGAGCTGCGGGTCGGTGACGAGATCGTGATCCACGATCAGACGGCGCTGGCTGTCGATGGTGTGGTGGTCGACGGCGAGGCGATCCTCGACCAGTCGGCGATCACCGGCGAGAACCTCCCCGTTGCCGTGACGGCGGGCGCCAGGGTCTTCGCGGGTTCGGTGGTCATCCGCGGCCGCCTGGTGGTGCGCGCCGACGCGGTCGGAGGCGAAACGACTATCGGTCGGATCATCGCGCGCGTCGAAGAGGCTCAACAACATCGTGCGCCCATCCAGACTGTGGGGGAGAGCTTCTCTCGGCGGTTCGTTCCGGCCTCGTTCCTGCTTTCAGCTGCGACCTTGTTCATCACCCGCGATGTCCGTCGCGCGATGACGATGCTGCTGGTGGCGTGCCCCTGCGCAGTGGGTCTGTCAACTCCGACGGCGATCAGTGCGGCGATCGGCAACGGTGCCCGGCGGGGCATCTTGATTAAGGGTGGTTCGCACCTCGAGGAGGCCGGCCGAGTAGACGCCGTGGTTTTCGACAAGACTGGCACTCTCACGATCGGCCGTCCTGTGGTAACGAACCTGGTTGCCTTTCACAAGGATTGGGAGCCTGAACAGGTACTGGCCTATGCGGCCAGCTCGGAGATTCACTCCAGGCACCCACTTGCTGAAGCGGTGATTCGTTCGACCAAGGAACGCCACGTCGAGATCCCGCCGCATGAGGAATGCGAAGTACTCATTGGCCTGGGGATGCGCACTTGGGCCGACGGCCGGACACTGCTGCTGGGAAGCCCCTCGCTGCTGCGCCAAGAGAAAGTCCGGGTGACCAAGAAGGCGACCGATTGGGTGAACGCGCTACGGGGGCAGGCAGAGACACCGCTGTTGTTGGCTGTGGACGGTAAGTTGGTCGGGCTGATCAGCCTGCGCGACGAGATACGGCCCGAAGCGGCCGTTGTCTTGGACCGTTTGCGGGACAACGGGGTACACCGAATCGTCATGCTGACCGGGGATCACCCGGACGCGGCCGCGGCGGTAGCCGACCAGCTCGGCATCACAGAGTGGCGAGCCGACGTGTTACCCGATGACAAGCTCGAAGCGGTGCGACGGCTTCGCGATGAAGGCCACACTGTCGCCATGGTCGGTGACGGCGTCAACGATGCACCAGCCCTGGCCGCCGCCGATATCGGTATCGCCATGGGGTTGGGCGGCACCGATGTCGCTGTGGAGACCGCAGACGTGGCGCTGGCCAGCGACGATCTGGAGCGGTTACTCGATGTGCGCGATCTCGGCGCCCGTGCCGTCGATGTGATCCAGCAGAACTATGCGATGTCGATCGCCGTCAACGCCCTGGGTTTGCTGATCGGAGCCGGTGGAGCGCTCTCGCCGGTGTTGGCCGCGGTGCTGCACAACGCATCATCGGTTGCGGTGGTGGCCAACAGCTCGCGGCTGATCCGTTACCGGCTCACCGAAAGTCGCGCCACCAACGCGGGCCTCGAGGTGGTGGCTAGCTGAACGGCTCCACACGTACGCCATCAGCTGTGAGGCGATCCCGCACGGCGCGTGCAATTTGCACAGCTCCGGGGGAATCGCCATGCACACATACGGATTCGACGGTGATCGGTATGGTCGACCCGTCTGCTGAGGTCACACGACCCTCCGAGACCATCGATATCACCCGGTCGGCAATTTCGTCGGGGTCGCGCAAGACCGCGTTGCGCTCACGCCGGGATACCAGTCGGCCGTCGGGGCGATAAGCGCGGTCGGCAAAGGCTTCTGGCACTGTACGCAAGCCCAATCGCTGGGCTTCGGCGAAGAACACGGACCCAGTCAATCCCAGTACCGCGAGCCTGGGGTTCAACGCGTGCACTGCCTCGGCAACAGCGCGCGCCTGATCTTGGTGATGAACGATCGAGTTATACAGTGCGCCATGAGGTTTGACGTAAGACAGCTCCGCTCCCGCCACCTCGGCAAGTGCCTGAAGGGCGCCGATCTGGTAGATGACATCGGCGGTCAGCTCGTTAGGTGGCACATCGATGAATCGCCGCCCGAAGCCCTGGAGATCGCGGTAGCTCACTTGTGCACCGATGCGGACGCCGCGTTCGGCCGCGGAACGGCATGTACGTGCCAGGGTGGCGGCGTCGCCTGCGTGAAATCCGCAAGCGATATTCGCGCTTGTCACCAGGTCGAGCATGGCGTCATCGTCGCCAAGCGTCCACACGCCGAAGCCCTCGCCTAGGTCGGCGTTCAGGTCGACGGATGCGCCTGGCATAGGCCAAGACTAGACGGTGTTACAAGCTCGCAGCCTGGCTCGCACGTGAAGGTCGGCCGCTGACAGGAGACGGTTCCTGCCCGTGCGGAGTCACTAAACGGTATGGGGAGGTGCCGCGGCAGCCCCCAAGAATATTCGATCGCAGCCAGCGCCTATTTGGGCTACGGCTTGGTTGGTCCAAGACCCGGGCATGGGCGGGGTGTTGCCGCAGAGGAGGGTCCGTGTGCAAGAGCCCGGGACCCCATCATTGCTAATGATAATCATTGCCATTAAGCTGGATCGGTTACTGGAAATTGAACTTAAGTCTGGGGTGTCCGAAGTGCATACTGGCTGGCGGAGAGCCCTTGCGGCCTCATCTGCGGCGGTCCTTGTCGGCAGCTACGCAGGAACTGCGCCGCTTCATGAGGACAAGCTTCATGAGGACAAGGAGTATGCGAGCGAGGCTGCATCAAGGCCAAACAGCACACGGTCCATATACCTCGTGAGCCTTGAACGTCCGCTTCGTCAGAATGACAGTGGTGAGGACGGTGACACGGACCGGCGGGACGACGACACAGACGGACGGGATGAAGTCGGCAGTGGTCGCGACATCGTGGCACGCAACGGAGTGGGAAACGATGCTAACGACGGTCCCGGGGTTGAAGGCGCGGACGACGACGATCATGACCACGATCATGACCACGATCATGACGGCGATGACGATGATCATGGCGACGATGATGATCACGATCACGACGATGGCGATGCTGGGCTCGGTGATGGTGGCGATCTAGGCCGAGACGATGACCACGGCGACGAACTTGGCGACGCCCACGATCATGATCATGACCACGGCGATGGTGATGGCGACGATGACGATCATGACCATGACCACGGCGATGGCGATGGCGACGATCATGACCATGACCACGGTGTTGGCGACGATGACGATGATCATGACCACGGTGTTGGCGATGGCCATGACCATGATCACGGTGGGGCCGATGGCCATGACCATGATCACGGCGGTGTCGGACTCATCCATGACCGTGATCACGGTGGTGCCGATGGGCATGACCATGATCACGGTGGTGGCGATGGTCATGACCATGTCCACGGCGCTCACAACCACGACCACGGCGCCCACGGCCATGAACACGACCACGGCGCCCATGGCCACGGCGACCACGACCATGACCATGACCACGACGCCCACGACCACGCCGACCACGACCACGGCGCCGAAATTGGAAGCGATTCCGCAAAGAGCGCTTACGCTAGCTCGGAAATAAAGCTTGCGGCAGCGAAATCGGCGTGGAGTTCACCATGGATCTGGGCTGGACTACTCGCGGTAATGGGCGGCTTGGTCATGGCGATGGGGCGGGTCGCCGGGATCCCAATTGGAGCGGCTGCGCGCGCTTACGCGCGCTTGCGCGGGGGGCGTTCGTGACGGCAGGTTAATTGGGTGTGAGGCCGACTGCCACGCCTCACTCTCGTACCCAGGTCGCTTGACAGTCGCTCTGTGCGGAGATTCAACAGAGTTGCACAAGGAGAAACGAAATGTACCGGCATCCAATCCGATTGAGCGTCCTCGCGCTGGCGCTCGTACTACCAGCCTGTGGCGGTGGCGGCCAAGCTGCGGATGCTCCGGGGACAAATTCCGACCTGGTTGCCGCTGTGTCTCTGGCGCCCTACGAGGACCTGGTGGAGCGAGTCGGCGGTGACCGCATCGATGTGCGTGAAGTGGTCCCCGACGGCCTGGATGGTCACACCTACGAACCGACGCCGTCCGATGTCCGGACGTTCGCCGATGCCGACATCGTTTTTCTCCCCGGAGCTGACCTCAACCCGCGGGTCACCGAGCTTGCTCAAGCCAACGTCCCGGATGACGCCAGCATCGTCGACCTCAACGCACTGACCATGTCTAACAATGAATGGCTCTACATCGACATGCACAGCCACGGCGACGGCCCGGCGCACGGTCACGATGGCAACCCGCACACCTGGACCAACATTCCCTATGCCGCGCGGGACGTCAAAGAGATCGCCACTGCCCTGACCGCGGTAGATCCCGACGGCGCCGGCACCTATGCGGCCAATCGTGACGCGTTGCTCAACGAGATCGATGAACTGGATATTGCGACTCGGGAGGCCATCGCCACTATTCCGAAGGACAACCGCACATTGGTCGTCTACCACGACTCCTGGTCGTACTTCGGCCGCGAGTACGGTTTCGATGTGATCGGTGCTCTGCAGGCTGTCGATTTCGCCGAACCCTCGGCATCTGAGATGCGCAACATGGTCGGACAGGTCGAGGCTGCCGGGGTGCCCGGTTTTTTCGGCAGTGTGGTGTTCCCGACCTCGGTGCTCGAACAGGTAGCGGCCGAGTCGGGTGTCGCCTATGTCGGCAACCTGTCCGATGACGCCCTCCCGGGAGATCCGGGCGATCCCGAGCACAGCTATGTCGGCATGATGGTCGCCAACGTACGGACCATCGTCGAGGGACTCGGAGGCGACGCCTCGGCACTCGATAGGGTCGATCCGGCAGTGCGATGACGGCGGCGGTTCAACTCGAATCCGTGACCGCCGGATACCGGGGAAAGGCCGCGATTACCGATGTCGATCTGGCCATCCTCAAAGGTGAGATGGTGGGACTCGTGGGTCCCAGTGGTTCCGGCAAGACCACGATCCTGAGGACACTGACAGGTCAGGCCGATGTTTACGCCGGGACCGTGCGGCTGCTCGGTCGGTCGATCCGACCGGGCCGCCCCTCCCTTGGAGTGGGCTATGTCCCGCAGCTCAGTTCGATCGAGCCCGACCTGCCGATCAGGGCCGAGGACGCCGTCCTCACCGGCTTGGCAGCGACGAGCCGTCGCACCCCGTGGTATACCCGCGCCGAACGCGGACGGGCCCGCGATCTGATGGACCGCCTCGGGCTCTCCGGCTACTACCGCCAGCCGGTGGGTGAGCTGTCGGGTGGTCAGCAGCAACGCCTGCTGTTGGCCCGGGCCATGATTCCGGGCAATTCCCTTGTCATGCTCGATGAACCCACCAGCGGCATTGACCTGCGAACACTGAGCGACATCCTCGGGCTCCTCGACGAGATCAACAGCGACGGGGTGACGGTCGTGCTCACCACCCACGACCTCAACTTCGTCGCAGGACGACTGCCCCGAGTGGTCTGCCTCCAGGGGTCGGTCATTGCCGACGGTTCCCCCGACACCGTCATGCGGCCCGACATCATCGAACGAACCTACGGGGCCAAGGTCCGCGTGACCTACGACAAGGGCAGACCCATCGTCATCGACAACGGACAGCAACGTTGATGCACCTCATCACCGAGCCCTTCACCTACGCATTCTTCGGCAACGCACTTCTCGCCGGTGCCGTGGTCGGCGCCCTCTGTGGCGCGCTCGGGGTGTTCGTGGTGCTGCGGCAAATGAGCTACATCGGCCAGGGACTTTCCCAGAGCGTGCTCGGCGGTGTGGCGCCGGCCGCCATCGCAGGTGTCAGCCCCTACGCCGGGGCGGTGGCGGCCACGATCACCGCGGGATGGCTCATACATGTTGTGGGTCGCCGCTACGGTATCCGGCCAGACGCTGCCATCGGGATCGTCGCCACGACAATGTTCGCCGTCGGGGTCGCCGTGGTGTCGGCCAACCGGCAGAAAGCGGTCAACCTGACCGACCTGCTGTTCGGGAACATCCTCGGAGTGACGCTGACCGACATCGTCATCGTCAGCGTTACGGCAGCGGCGCTCATCGCACTGCTGCTCGTATTCTTCAAGCCCTTGGTCTTCGCCACCATCGACCCCGTGGGCGCCGCTGCGAACGGGATACGCGTCGCCAGGATCCAATTGTTGTCAACGATCGCGCTTGCCGCCGCCGTGGTCGTTTCCATTCGGGTCGTCGGCGTCTTGCTCATCGCCGCCGTCATCGTTATTCCGGCGGCTACCGCCCGACTCGTCCTTCGATCATTCGGCGCCGCCGTGGCCACGGCCGCCGGCCTGGGTGCCTTCTCTGCCGTCGTCGGATTATTCGTCTCGTTCCACACCAACATCGCCAGCGGACCGTCGATCGTCCTGGCCAGCGCCTGCCTGTTTGCGATCGTTGTCGTCATCGATGCGGTGGCCCTGCGACGCATCACCCGCCGCGCCGCAGCACATCACTCGGCGGCAGAAAGAACCTAGCGGTGCTCAACTCGGGATCTCGCGAACTCCCGCCCCGGCGACGGAACTCTGCGATCAGCAACCAGTTCATCCCTGCTGACGGCGTCCGGCTTCCTACTACATTGGTTCCGCCGAGATGACGTAGTCGTAGCCGTACCGAAGGCCATCTTCACGCTCACACATCTCTAAAGCTCGTGTACGTAGTTCTTCGACGTACGTGCGCATCTCGATCCCGAGGCTGCCGGAAGGGAAGCGCTCAAGGCGCCTGATGCACATATTCAGTTGGCCGTTGATGAAGCCTGCTCGGTAGCGAATTGGAAAGCGGCGGACACTGAGCATTCGGCAGCCTGCTAGGCCCAGCTGTCGCAAAATCCAATCCATCGGGTACTCCCGGTAGGGCCGTTGGCCGGCAAGTAGGAGGCAGGCGTCGCGCACTCGGCCGATCTCGCAGATGATTTTTCCACTCTCGGTTCTCGGCGAATACTGCACGTAGGGTTCAAGCCCGATGATGTAGAGGCGCCCGTTGCGGCTCACCAGTGGGCGTAACCGCTCGAAAACGTGCTCTTGCCAATAGGGAGCAAAACCTTCAACGGCGCCGACGAAATAATCAACCAAAACGGTATCGAACGTCTCGCCAGTCAGAAGGCTCTCATTGGTCCAGTTGCCCACGATCAGGCGATCCCGGGGTCGGAAGCGATCGCCCAGCGCTTCCCGCATCTGATCCGCCATGCTGTTGGCGGCTGTTACGGCGGTCCAGCGGTCAGTCGGCAGCGTCAGTATCCACTCAAGGGATTTGATGCCCGTACCAGCATCCAATACGCTCCCCCAGCCTTGTTCGCCATGGAGGCTCTCGATATAGCCGAACAACGACGACAGTTCCAACTTCTCCTTCACCCTCGTCAGGCTCTTTCACGACCGCTGAGGCTGTGTGACATTTTTGCGTCCTCCTCTGGTGGTCGGTGCGCTAGTCCGTCAGGTCCAGGTGTCCTTGTCCGGCGGCGAAGGCGCTACCATGGACTAATGATAATCATTGCCAATAAGAACGGATACATTAACGGTGGTGTACATGCGGAGTGAAGTGCAAACGGTTATCGTTACCGCGTGATGGCATCGTCGTCCCCTGTGAAGCTGCGCCTTGTCGCGGCGTCCCTCCTGCTGGCCGCCCCATTCGCACTGTCGGCGTGCGGCAGCAGCGACGACCAAGCCGAGTCCAGCGGGACGTCGTCCGCGGCAGCTGGCGGTGAATGCCCGACCACTCCTGTCGATGTAGTGGTCAGCGTCGATCAGTGGGGTGACATCGTCTCCCAGCTCGGTGGCGCCTGCGCCAACGTAACGACGGTCCTGGCCAATTCCGCAACGGATCCGCATTCCTTTGAGCCGGCCCCTTCGGACGCCGCGATGTTCGATGGCGCGCAGCTTGTCGTGATCAACGGTGGACACTACGACGAGTGGGCCGCGAAGTTGGCTGCCGCCTCAGCGCCGACCGCACCGGTCATCGATGCCGTGGAAATCAGTGGTGTGGAGGCGGGCCATGCCGGACATGAGCACGAAGGAAACGAGCACGAAGGTGAGGAGGGGCACCATCATGGCGGGGAAGTCGACCCGCATGTCTGGTACCTGCCCTCAGCGGTGAACCAGGTCGCCGAGGCGGTGACCGCCGACCTGATCGCGGTGTCTCCCGACGCCGCTGACTACTTTGAAAAGCGGCTAGCTGCCTTCGGAAACGTGATGCAGCCGTACGACGAGACCGTCGAGGCCATTAGGTCCCGCGCTGCCGGAAAGAACTTCGCGGCCACTGAGACCGTATTCGACAACATGGCGGCGGCGCTGGACTTGCAAGACAAAACGCCCGAGGGGTATCGAAACGCGGCGGCGAACGGTACAGAACCGACACCCGCAGACCTCGATGCGTTTCTCAGACTTCTCGGCGAGCGCGGCGTCGATGTGCTGATCTACAATGCCCAAACGGAAGGGTCTGTGCCAGAGCGAATCCGAGCGGCGGCCGAGGAAGCTGGTGTACCGGTGGTCGAGGTCACTGAGACAATGCCACCAGGTAGTCCGTCATTCCAGACCTGGCAGGTCACGCAACTCGACTCCCTGGCCAAGGCACTCGGTGTCCCTGCATGAGGAGGCGCCTGAGCCGGCGCTGACATTCGACGACGTCAGTGTGATCCGTGGCGGAAGGGTGATTTGGTCGGACTCGACGCTGCGCGTTGACCCGGGCCGATTCGTGGCACTGATCGGACCGAACGGATCTGGGAAGACCACGCTGCTACAGGTGATTCTGGGGCTGGTGCCGATCTCCACCGGAACAGTCCGGATCTACGGTCAGCGGCCCGGCATGCTCAACGATGAAATCGGCTATGTGCCACAGAATTACGACACCAATGCGAACGAAGCCATCCGCGGCTGGGACGCCGTGCTGCTGGGGTTGAACGGACGACGCTGGGGATTTGCCCGCATCAGTGTCGATGATCGTCGCCGAATCGATGAGGCGCTGCGTTGGGTCGAGGCGACAGACTTCGCAGACCGGAGGCTGTCGGAACTCTCCGGAGGGCAACGCCAGCGGATAGCGCTGGCCAGCGCCTTGGTGGCACAACCGAAGATGTTGGTCCTCGACGAGCCACTGGCCTCACTGGACCTGCGTAATCAACATGAAATCGTCGCGCTCTTAGGCCGTCTCAAGCGAGAGCTGGGCGTGACCATGTTTGTCGTAGCGCACGATCTGAACCCCCTGCTGTCCGTTCTCGACAGCGTGATCTACCTTCTGGACGGTCACGCGCACCATGCCGCGATCGGGCAGATGGTGGATTCCGAACTGCTCACCCACATGTACGGTGCGCCGGTGAAAGCGACACATACTCCGCAGGGTGACATCTCCATGCGGAGTTCGTGATGACCACGACCATCGTCTCGATGGGTTATCAGGATAACTGGATGCAGATTCTGAGCTCCTCGTTCATGCGTAACGCATGGTTGGGAGGGACGATTGTCGCGCTGGCCGCTGGGCTGATGGGGTACTTCATCGTGGTGCGCAATTCGTCTTTTGCCGCCCACGGGCTGGCCCACATCGGTCTGCCGGGGGCAACCGGGGCTGTGTTGCTCGGCTTGCCGGCCGCACTGGGTTTGGGAGTGTTCTGCGTCGGCGGTGCCCTGGCGATTGGTGCGCTGGGTAAGCGGGCTATCGACCGCGACTCGGCGACCGGTACCGTGCTGGCGTTTGCGACCGGGCTGGGTTTGTTCTTCAACTCGTTGGCCACCCGCAACTCATCGACGTTGACAAATGTGTTGTTCGGGAATCTCCTGGCGATCACCACCGACCAGCTCGTGGGATTCTTCGCGCTGTTGATGGTGCTGGCGGTGAGTATCGTGGTCATCTATCGCCCGCTGTTGTTCACCTCGGTCAACAGTCAGGTCGCCGAGGCTAAAGGGCTTCCCGTCCGTGGCCTTTCGATCGCGTTCCTGGTTCTGCTGGGCGTCACCGTGACGATGGCTGTCCAGGCCGTGGGCACATTGTTGCTGTTCGCCCTTGTCGTCACTCCCGCGGCGACGGCGCTGATATTGACCGCGCGGCCGGTCATGGCGATGGCTGTCTCGGCGGCCATCGGGTTGGTCTCGGTGTGGTTCGGACTCGCGACATCGGCGATATTCAATCTGCCGCCGAGCTTTGTGATAGTGACTCTCGCATCCGGTATCTGGCTGGCGGTTTGGGCAGGCAGTCGGGTGCCGCGCCAGAATCGGCGGTCCGGTGCGGGTGTTCTGCTCCACCGAAGCGATCGAGTGTAAGGCTTCGGTGATCGTCTGCAGGTGGCGCGCTGCTGACTTGCTAGACCTTTGGCTGTTCGCTGTCCCCGATGAGCAACCGTACGGCTAGGTCCAGCCGCTTGGCCACATCGGTTGCCGAGGCGCGCCGGGTCAGCCATGCCAACAGATTCGACAGCCACACGTCCGAGATCACCCGAGCGATGTGGTACTGCTCCTCGGTGGGTTCGCCGTCGCTCATGGCTCGGGCGAACATCGAGTCCATCAGCTTGCCAACGTGATCCACCTCGCCGGCCGCTGACGCGTCGGCGAAGACGAACGCCCGGGTCATGGCCTCGGTGAGCAGTGGGTTGCGTTGCATCGCCCGATTGAGCTTGCTGACCATGATGCTGAGTCGCTGGTAGGCGGTGGCACCCGCCGACAGCGACGCGCGGTCGGTCTTGGCGTCGATACGCTCGAACTCCCGGCCCAGCGCGGACACCAAGAGATGGACCTTTGACGGGAAGTATCGGTACAGGGTCCCCACCGCGACATCGGCGCGCTCCGCGACGGCCCGCATCTGGACGGCTTCGTAGCCGCCTTTCGACGCGATCGCCAGGGTGGCGTCGAGGATGCGCTTACGACGCTCGCGCTGTGCTTCGGAGCCCAGCTCGGATTCGGCGAGTACTGCCACGTTCATCACCTGACGCGGCCGCGAGTTGGACCCGGCGGCCACCGTGGACCCGGGGGCACGCTCTGGTGACTGTGACATCTCCGATGACAACTCAGACCTTCCAGACATCCGACAAGCGACTCCGTAGCGATGCGGTCCCGCTGAAAACGATACGCATACCGATCCCCGATTTCTCACCTCAGCGCCGGGTAGGCACCGGCGTGTTCTGCAGCGATGGCCGTCGACTTGACGTCCGAACGCTGGCACTATTAGAACACGTTCTAGTGGAAAGCAATGTTTTCTCACCCAAACGGCTTTCACGCCCAAACAGCTAGGAGTGCTGGTGTCGACTCAATCTCTGAGTGGTTCGGCGGCCATCACCGACGATCAGGCCGCCGCCCGAGAACTGGTCCGCAGCTGGGCCGCCGGGTCCAAGTCGTTGGAGGCCGTGCGGGACATCGAGCAAGGTAATCCAGCGGGGTGGCGCGGGCCGTACGACGGCCTTGCGCAACGTGGGATTTTCGGCGTTGCCCTCCCGGAAGAACATGGCGGGGCCGGTGGCAGCGTGGCGGATCTCTGCGCGATGATCGAAGAGGCGGCCGCTGCCTTGGTGCCCGGTCCGGTAGCGACGACGGCGCTGGCCACCATGGTGCTCGACGATTCACACACCGAACTGCTTGAAGCGCTTGCTTCGGGTACGCGCACCGCCGGCGTCGCGCTGAGCGCCGAGGTGTCCTACGCTGGCGGCCGAATTTCAGGCGTTGCGGCCCACGTGCTCGGTGCGGACGCCACGGGAGTGCTACTCCTTGGCGGTGGTGAGCGCTGGTTGCTTGTCGACGCTGCCGCCGACGGCGTCTCGGTGGAGCCGCTCAAGGCCACCGATTTCTCCCGCCCGCTGGCTCGGGTGGTGCTCGATAACGCGGCTGCCGTGGAGTTGTCGGTGCCCGCGCAGCGTGTCGTCGATCTGGCGGCGACCGTGCTCGCGGCCGAGGCCGCCGGCCTTGCCCGCTGGCTGCTCGGAACCGCGACCGAATACGCGAAAGTGCGTGAACAGTTCGGCAAGCCGATCGGCAGTTTTCAGGCGATCAAGCACATGTGCGCCGAGATGCTGTTGCGCTCCGAGCAGGCGTCGGTGGCCGCCGCCGATGCTGCCCTCGCCGCGAGTGAAGCAGACCATGAACAGCTCTCGGTCGCATCGGCCTTCGCCGCATCAGTAGGCATCGACGTCGCCAGGGCGAACGCCAAGGACTGCATTCAGGTGCTCGGTGGAATCGGAATCACCTGGGAGCACGACGCACATCTGTATCTGAGACGCGCTTACGGTATCTCGCAGTTCCTGGGCGGGCAGTCGTACTGGCTTCGCCGGGTGTCGGAGTTGGCGCAGCAGGGGGTGCGCCGGGAGCTGCGGATCGACTTGGCCTCGGTGGACGAGCAGCGGTCCGAAATCGCTACTGCAGTAGCAGAAGTCGCGGCCTCGCCGGCAGGTAAGCGGCAGGTAGTACTCGCCGAGAACGGTCTGCTGGCGCCGCACTGGCCGCGGCCTTACGGGCGGGGGGCGAGCCCGGCTGAGCAATTGGTGATCGACCAGGAGTTGGCGGCTGCCGGGATAGTGCGTCCGGACCTGGTGATCGGCTGGTGGGCTGTTCCGACGATTCTCGAATACGGCAGCCGGCAGCAGGTCGAGCAGTTCGCCCCGGCGACCTTACGGGGTGAGTTGAAGTGGTGCCAGCTATTCAGCGAACCCGGCGCCGGGTCGGACTTGGCCGCGCTGCGGACCAAAGCTCAACGTGTCGAGGGTGGCTGGAGGCTGACCGGCCAAAAGGTGTGGACATCTGCTGCGCAGCAGGCGCATTGGGGTGTTTGTTTGGCCCGGACGGACCCGGATGTGCCGAAACACAAGGGCATCACCTACTTCCTGATCGACATGGGTTCGCCTGGCA